>NZ_JBHHJV010000006.1:0-218901 GCF_042136355.1 Peribacillus sp. Hz7 | reverse complement strand
GTTGTTTAAATTCTTGTGTAAATGTTCTCCGCTCTCTTTTGGTCATGGTAGGTTCTCCTCGTTTATATTAACTGTAGTCTACTTGACCTTAAAATTTCTGTCCAACTAAGTGTAGCCTATCCACATTGTCCAACCGTTAGTAAAAAAAAAACGCCTCCACATATTGTAGAAACGCCCCATTAGTTAAATAAGAATCTTCTTTTGTTGCATATAATCAACGAAATACGCATTAACATCACGATTATTAGTTCTAGACCTTCCCCTTAATTCATAAATTTTAGAAAAAAATGAGGTGTTTTACTATGCTGAACTTCCATGATATATGCCATCAATATGCTCAAATTGTTAACGGGAAGGCTAGTGTGAAACATGGAGTTTGTTCAGTAGAAATCAATCGAAATCTTCATGTCACTATTCAAGGACGTCCAAGTCGTGGTGAACTTCACGCAGGAATATCGTTTGAATCAATGGATCACGAAGGAAATGCACTTAATCTTGGAGAAGTTGTCCTCCTAGAAGAAGAAATCTCGCCTTTTGTTAATATATTAGTTCGTAATAACCTAATCATAAGCGCTATTCATAATCACTGGATTTTTACCAATCCCAATATTTTATATGTTCATTTTCAATCTGTGGAACCTCCATTAACGTTTGCACAAAAAGTCGCAAAAGCCTTTAGTGTTTTAAAACTTTAGATTACTTGACTCTTCGAACGGATTATTCCCAGCAATGTTAGTCTCAAATTATCATAAATATCTATTTGTTTTTATAGAATTTTAAACTTTGTTAAATGAAAACAGCACTACAGACTCATACTGTTTAGCCCCCCCTACCTCCATCTCAACATGGAGGTTTCTTAATGTCAGTTAGAAAAGCAGGTAAAGTATGGTCACTTCGAATGGATGATGGAATTGATAAGCGAACCGGCAAACGGAAACAAAACATCTAAATCCTATGAATATAGCATTTTTTTCATATTTTTAGCTACATCAATATGCTAAAATATCCCTATAATATAAAAGAGGAAGAAGTTAAGGTTGTAATATAACAAGAAGGAAAGGGATTTAATTTATTTGTTAAAATCAAAAGTATTTATAATAACTGCACTAATATTTAGCCTTTTATCTATATTTATCATCCAAAAAAGAGAAGTAATTTTCCAAGAGGGAAATCCTATTCCATTAGTTGTAGCTATATCAAAAATGATTTTTCAAGATAGAGAAATGGTTGACGTGTGGAAAGATGAAGAATATTTAGTGAAACAAGGAGAGTTCGCACCTTTTATTGAAATGATGGATAGAGACGGATGGAATTCAGTTGAAATAATAAAAAATGCAAATCATTTAGTTTTTGAGAAAGATAATATGACGAAAAGTATTTCTTATAAAGATTATACAAGGTACTACACAATAATTTATTCCTATTAGGCTACTACAGATAGCCTTTATTCAATAAAGAAAATACTTAATAAGCTGTTTAATGTTATTCACAGACAACAAGAAGCAGATATTGTCCTATATCTCGATATTTGTTAATTTAAACAATCAAACAAACAGTTATAAGGAAGTGGATTTATGCAAGAATCACTTTTAATTTTCTTTTGTTTAGCCATCACATTACATAATTTAGAAGAAGCTTTATGGTTACCACAATGGTCTCAACAACCTTCAAAATTTCAAAGGGCAGTAAGTGCAAATGAATTTCATTTTGCTGTGTTGGTTATTACATCACTAGCTTATTTATCTGCATTTAGTTATTTTTATTTTCCTGAGTCTATTCTAGTTAAATGGGTGTTTATTGGATTTTTAGGTTCAATGATACTTAATGCCATTTTCCCTCATCTTCTTGCAACAATTGTGATGAAAAGATATGCACCTGGTCTTTTAACAGGGGTTTTACTAAACATTCCTATCAATTCTTTAATATTATATAGAATGTTTATGGATGAACTAATTTCCTTAAAAGAAACTGTTTTTTCCACAATTATTGTAGGAGCAATTTTAATATTAGTAATTCCTTTATTATTTAGAATTGGGAAAAGAATATTCCCTGTTTATTAATTTCTTTATAGTTAATTTAGAGGCTTTACATAAAGATATTGCTCGTGAATTAAATAACTTTATTACTCAATTTTCACGCCAACAATCATAAATATGATTAGAACTTAAACAACTTAAACAACCTTCCAAAAATATAATAGTTGGAAGGTTTGTTGGTTTTAGAATTATGAAATTAAAGGACTTTATTATCACTAAACAGATACAAGATAAATTCCTGTATCTGCTCATATCCAATCACAAGTTATTGATAGAGCTAAATTTTGTTATGTTGTTGATGAATGTCATTGTCTGTCATTTGAACATATCTCCGTACCATCTCTATAGATGAATGTCCTAAAATCTTTTGAAGGGTCATGACATCCCTATTATTTTACAAGTGATATTTTACAAATGTAGATCTAAATGCGTGAGGTGAAACCCTTACACCTGTTATACCTGCATCTTTTCCATACCGCTTGCCCCTTTATATAAGCCTAACTTTCTCAATGATATTTCTATAAACAGTTGTAAAGAGGTATTCATTATTAAATTCTTCTGTTTCTGCAATCAGCCATCTTAATAATTTATTTGTTTTTTGACTGACTAGAACAACATTCAAAGGAACTCCAACCCTTGATCAATTTTACAGGTATAAAGCAAAAAAACCTGATAACTGAAAAATCAGTAATATCCAAGGGTTTCCGTAAATAATGACCTGTGAGGGACTTGAACCCCCGACCCCCATCCTGTCAATCTTATTAAGTAAAATCAATCTAGTTCAACGGAATTAAATAAGTCCAGAAAAGATTAATATATCAAGGTTTGTTAAAGGTTCAAAATTAGCTCAGTTAAATAAGTTTAGCTCAAAAAAATAAGTATGTTAGCAAGATGTCGAGCAAGTGGTCCACTAAAATCAAATTGAATAAAGCAGTATAATACATTTCTAACTCTGTATTAATAAAAAAACTAAGTAAGGGATAATAATTATTTTTTATATCCCTCACTTCACATGGTTTGAAAAGTGTAATTTTAAAAAGGTTATTAGCATTTTTATATCATGCCGCCCGTAATACGAGAGTGTGTAACATCTTTAAATAGAATTTACCGTTTTTCACTTCATTGCGTTAGCAAAATATTAACATTTTGTCAGCACACACTTGACTACATATCGATTACAAAAAAGTAGAATTAACTATAAACAAAATCTCAACTCTTTTTAAAGTTCAATTATAAATTATTTTTTAGATAAACTTTTTATTAAATCTTTTAGACTGTTAAAACCAAGTGCATTTAATTCTTTCTGCATCCCCTCAGAATAGAAGTTTTCATAACCGAAGATGCTGCCTTCTCTTTCGAACATGGCTTTCCCTCTCTCAATCATAAGGTTGCTAATGGAAAAAACTAATGAGAAACTAGTTTTTTCTTCAATATTGGTATAAACAATTTATAATTCACTTCTTTTCTACAAAATTGGCAAACAAACTTTGTGGAAGAAGCCTTTTCAACATGAGGTACTTGAATTGAATGGATTCCTTTAATCAAATGTTCCTTACAAACATAAATCATTACAATCCCCGCCTTACCATTGTGAGAGCATGTAATTCTATAGAATGTAATGTTACACAGATTCAATAATCATGGAAATTCCTTGTCCTCCGCCGATACACAAGGTAGCCAATCCATATTTCTTTCCTTGATTTTTCAATTCAATTGCTAATGAATTCAATATTCTTGCACCACTTGCTCCAACTGGATGACCTAATGCGATTGCACCCCCATTTACATTCACTTTCTCCCGATTAAGTCCAAGTTCTTTTTCGACAGCAAGGTACTGGGCGGCAAACGCTTCATTCGCTTCAATCAAGTCGATATCATTCATGCTTAAACCTGCTTTTTTTAATGCGATTTTAGTTGCTGATACAGGGCCGATTCCCATGATACTTGGGTCGACTCCAGCTATTCCCCACGAAACAATTCTAGCCATTGGCGTTACATTTTGTTTCTTTGTCACATAAGATTCGCTGGCCAAAATTATAGCTGCAGCTCCATCGTTGATACCACTGGCATTTCCAGCAGTAACCGTTCCGTCCTTTTTAAAGGCTGGCTTTAAATAAGCTAACTTTTCTAAGGTAGCATCATGGCGAATATGTTCATCCTCCTCAATATTAATTTGTTTTCCTTTATTCTCTACAATAACAGGCGTAATTTCCTGTTTAAACCGTCCTTCTTGCTGTGCTCTAGACGCTTTCTTTTGCGATTCTAGAGTAAATTGATCTTGTACGTCACGCCCTATTTCATATTGAGTAGCCAGATTTTCCGCCGTCATCCCCATTCCGCAACCCACATATTCATCCGTTAACGTCGCCCAAAGCATGTCATCCATTTCAGGAGATTTTAAACCCGTTCCAAAACGAACATTCCTTAAAACATGAGGTGATTGACTCATATTTTCCGTACCAAGGGCTAGAACGACTTGTGCTTCGTCCAACAAAATCGTTTGTGCTGCAGAAACAATGGCTTGCAAGCCGGAACCGCATAAACGATTGAGTGTTAAAGAAGGGCTCTCAATCGGTATCCCGGACTTTAAGGCTACATGCCTACCAAGATAAGTTGCATTTTTTGACGTATGAATAACATTACCAGCAAACACATGCTCAATTTCTTTCGCTTCCACCTTACTCTTTTCAATCGCTCCCCTGCTAGCAATCACTCCAAGCTCCACAGCAGAAACATCCTTTAAAATTCCACCAAAACTACCAAACGGAGTTCTCGATCCTCCTAAAATATAAACATTGGTCATTTGTCATTCCCCCTAAACCAGTTTTTCAATTCGTTTGACTAATTTACCTTAGTTTTCAATTCTCCTATCAACAGCCACTATTCGTTCTATATCCTAATTAGTAGCTCAGAGGCCATAAAAAGAAGCTCATACTACATTATTTTTTCTACTCCATCACTATTGAAATTTCGGAAAATAATGACGGGAACAAAAATTGTACAGACAGATTCATAATCTAGTACATTCCATCCTAGGGAAAGTACTTATCTTCCTAACGATTCCCCCCTTTACTCGCATGGAAGCGATTTTTTTGATTATTCTTACTATTATGATATTGATTATACTGATAAGTTGTAGTTAAATAAAATTAAAGATTTTAATTTGCAAGTAAGTTGGACTACTATTTAAAGCCTAGTGGGAATCTACCAAGCACTAAAACATAAAAAGAACTATAGCCAAAGACGGTATACCTAATAATCCTCGATATTTTTACTAGTTTTATTCCCAACTAACGCGAAGCTAGGCAAATGAAAGGATGTGAATAAGTAGCTCTTAAGTACAAATGATAGAACAATCTCGCTAGCTTTTAAAGCTACTGTGCGATTGCTTTACGATTCATCTCAGCAATAGTTTCAGCCACCAGCTCTTCCATCGCAGTCAATCAAATCGCAATTGGTCAGCAAAGACACTAGCATCTAAACAGTCTTGCTTAACAAGGGAATCCTACCTTATCTTGAAAAGCAACTTTTCTTACATTACATACATGATCTACCTTTAATTTCCCCATCGATTGAGATAACACAATATTTATTTTGGATAGGAATATACTAATATAAGGAGAAAAACTATGAACTTTGAACAATTACTATATATTGTTGAAGTCGCAAAACACAACTCCCTCTCTATAGCAGCACAGAATCTTCATGTGACTCAATCTGGTATTAGCCAGTCCATTACTGGTTTAGAAAAGGAATTAGGACTAAAAATTTTACATCGCTCACGGGGACACGGTGCTGTACCAACCGATGAAGGCAGAATTATTCTGAAACAAGCCTACGAAGTACTAAAAAAGCTTGAGGAAATAAAAGAGAAAGCCAACTCATTTAATTCGACGGAAGTAGGGGAATTAAGAGTATCTTCTATACCTGGTTTAACGACGGTTCTAGTAAAAGCTTTAGCCGCTTTTAGACAGGATTATCCACATGTAAATGTGAAAATAAACGAAAAAAGCGTTACTTCTGTGATAGAAGATGTTCGCCAGCATAAGACCGACATCGGACTAATTGCATATTCATCAGATTGGAACATAAATATGGAAGGAATCGCTTTTGAATCACTGTTAGAAGGGAAGCAGAAAGTCTATGTTTCCAAACAATCTCCCTTAGCATTTATTAGTACCATAACTCCACAAGAGATACTTGATCAAACTCTTGTTACCTATTACGGTGAATTTATGCAGTATTTTGTGCAAGATTTCTTTAGCAAATATAAGCCCTTGAAAATCTTGTTTACAGCAAATAATTTGGACGGAATACTACAAGCTATCATTGAAAATTTGGCTATTACATTTGCCCCTGATTTCATCATGAAAAATTATATTCCTGTCATAAATGGGGAGATCATTCCGATTGATTTGGTGAATCATAGAGGTGTAAATATTTCATTTGGTCTGGTTCTATCTGAAGATAAACATTTATCCATTTTACCCAACAAGTATATTCATTATCTAAAATCCCAAATTACGAAAAGTTAACAAAAAAAGAGTAGCCACTTCGTCTTAAATGGACGCTGGGCTTCTCTTTTTATATGAATCTATCATTTAAAGTTTGCTCCCAACTACTGGTTCCATCCCTTTAGCCGTGCAATAGTCATAGTATCAGTTCTGAATCAGTTGAAAGAGATGTATGTTCAGTGGTTTGAATATACGAGAAAAAAAACTCAATGTGACCTGACAAAAACGAAAGATCACTTTGAGCTTTTAATAAGAAGGGAGAGGAATTTTTCTGAGCGAAAAAATTCCTATACTGTAGCTTTAAAATAAAGTTTGATCATTTTGGGTAAGTTTCTTGAACATTAGCACCCGATCGTAATATAAGGTTAGCCAGATATTAAAAATGTATCTGTCCTTTTTTGTTACCATCTATGACCCGGCTATTTTTTCTCCCCTTGGCTGGCTGCCGTTGGCGTCCGGTTCGACAGTGATGCCGATTTGATCAAAAGTCTGCCCTTCTGCAAGCTGATAGGTCAGTATTCCGGATCCGTTTTCGTCCGGTTTGAATATGCCGCCATTTTCCCTCGTGCCGTTTTTCAGCAGCCAAACCTGGTAAACCTGTGAACCTTCGACGCCGGGCAATTCGTGAACCTGCACCACCAAATTTTTCTCTGATTCCTGTTGGACAATATAGGCGATGCCGTTTGTTCCCGGGTGGCTTTGATTAGCTGCTTTTAAGGGAATGGCCGTTAAAATTTCAATGGGTATATTTTCGGCATGGCGATTTTTTTCCTGTACATTCGCTATTCCAAGGCCAATAATCGCGAGCAACAAGACGGCCACGATACTGGTTGAAACTGGAGTGAACTGGCTTTTGAGCATCATGACAAGCTTGCTCATCTTAGCCATGAATGGTTCCGTACCGCTTTTCCTTTCGTGATCAAAAACAAATCCCAGCACCTCGCCTTTTAGCGATTCAGGCACCTCGATTTCGGTATAATCAAACGGCAAAGCATGCCAGACCTGGGACAATTCTTGATATTCTTTCTTACACTCCGTACAATCCTTTAAATGTTCAACAAAGGCCATGTGTTCGCTCTCCTTGAGCTCATTTGCTATATATGGAATTAAATGATCACAATCCCTTCTCATTTTATATCCTCCAGTTCCAGATGCTTCCTCAATCCTTTAAGAGCCTGATGAAGCCTGCTTTTAATTGTGCCGAGCGGCTCTTGTTCCAGCTTGGCAATCTCTGAAAGAGAATACCCTTTCCAATAAAGCAAATCGATTAATTTTCTTTGAGCCGTCGGCAATTTGTTTTTCGCTTTCGCAATATCATTCGTATTTACTCGTTGCTCGATTGCATTGGCAGGGTCGGCGATCTCTTTATGTTCCTCTTGATGGTGTTGCGTCTGCCTCTTCTCTTTGCGGAGATAGTCAATGCAAATATTGCGGGTAATCGTGAGGAGCCAATTTACAAAGCTGCCTTGAGAAGGATCGTAATGGCTGTTTGTTGTCCATAGCCTCAAAAAGACTAACTGAATAATCTCTTTCGTCTTATCCTCATTCCCATTGCAAAACTTCATAACGAAGCCGTAAACAAGCTTTATATATCGATCATAAAGCTCCTCTAATGCGTGACCGTGTTTTTCGCTTACCAATCTCATTAATTCCGCATCGTGTTTTTCTTTCATGTGGCACTCCCTGCTATTGGATAAAAATATATTGCCATTACACTATTTTAAAAGTAAGTATGGGAACGACCGCGACTGATCGTTCCCTAGGCAAACTTATTCAAATTCTGTTTTGCTGTTTACGACAAACCATACCTCTTTTACTCCTTGTCCGTTTACATCCCCTTCTTGCTGGTCTTTTGCAAAATAATAGAGAGGAAAGCCTTTGTACGTGACCTGCTTCTCCCCGTTGTCTTCTCTTGTGATTGTATCGAAATCCTTTTTATCAAAACCTTCCGGGACGGCGAAATCCTCCTGGGTAAATGCCGGCCAGTTTGCTAGGCAGTCTCCGCTGCAATTGCTTTTTCCTGCTGCGTCCTTTTTAAAGTAATACAGGGCCTTTCCCTGTGGATCCGCCAGGTACTCTCCAGCTTTCTCATTCTCCAAAAGCTGGAGGCTGTCAGCCGGGGCTTGTTCCGATTTAGTTTGTTCCGTTTGGGCTTGATCGGGTTGATCCGTCGCTGTTTTTTCCTCAGTGCTTTTTCCGCAGGCAGCCAAAGCAAAAATAATCGAAAGTATCGCGAGGGTAAAAATTCCTTTTTTCATGTATGTTCCTCCAAGTTTTTTAGATTTAAGGCTCATCCTTACTTCCAGCCCCATTTTTGAAAGATTTGGTGAGATTCTTCCGTTCTTAAATAATCAATAAATTGCTGTGCCTCTTTTTTCTGATCGGTGATTTTCGTCAGGGCGATTGGCGTTCCACGATAGAGCTTTTCTTCTTCAGGCAGTTCGACCAGGTCGGTCATATCCTGGAGCCGGTAATGCCACGATTCATAGGTAATCCAGGCGTCCAGGCTGGAATTCGATTTCCATCGTTCAATGGCTTCGGCACTCGACTTTACAGAAAGGTTAATATTTTGGGAAATGCCTTCGATCAGCCCTTTTCTGCCTGCCAGGTCTTCCCACAGGCCAAGCTGGCCAGCCCCATTCACATCGATTATTTTTACTCCCTTTTTCGTTAAATCCTCCAGACTTTCAATCTTCTTAGGATTTCCTTTCCTCACCAATATTCCTGCAGCACGCGGGTAAAGCTCCGTACGTGATTTAGTGTCGATCATTTCGGGGTGGTTAAAAATGAAGTCCTGCAGCATATACTCGGAGCCACCGAAAATAATATCTGCATCCTGCTTTGCCTGGCCGATCCAATTGCCCTCTGGTCCGGCTGTTACTTCCACCTTGATTCCCGTTTCAGCTGAAAAATGTTCAGCAGCTTCCTTAATCGGTCCAAGTGGTCCGCCCGGTCCGTACACCCGGATGACATGATCACTTTGGCTGGAATTTGGTGTCGCCTGTAACGCTGGCTTACGGTCCATTTTTGCATAGGCTGACAATCCGGCAGCCATAATGACAAAGAGCAGTAGAGCTGATAGGAACACGATCTTCTTCATGATTCTTCCTCCATTTCATACATGATTTTTATCGGTACTATTAAAGGAAACGAAGGGAGGCTGTAAACGGTTTGATTATAATTGCAAAATAGTTAGAAAGTTTCATAAATCTATTGAAAATTAGTCTGGTGAAGAATAAATAAAGGTGTACATGTTGGTTTAAAATATAGTTAGAACAGAAATATTGAATAAGCCTTTATTTTACGGAAAATAAAAAGAATCCATTTTGAAAAAAGATTGATTAAAATGGATTCTTTACTTACTAATTGGTATTGCGATTTTTTTAGGTTTGCTTTCATTACAAAAGTATAATTTCTCTATAAGATACCACTTAACCTTCTTGAAGTATTCTCCTTCAATACCCTTAGACAAAAATTATCTAAGAGAAAAAGTATCGCAACATTTTTATAAACGTCGCGACTTTATTTTAAACATCGCATCTTTTTTACAAACATCGTGACTCTATTTCAAAGCCATATATACAATATATAAAAATATCAGTAAATAAATAGGGGATAAGTAAAGGACTGTGTTTCCTCCCAAACTTTTAAGAAAGAACCTTTTTACTTAGCTCCAAGTCCCCCATCCACAACCAATATTTGTCCCGTACAATAATCAGAAGCTGTGGAAGCAAAGTAAAGGACCGCTCCTACTATATCATTGTCTTCGCCTAATCGTCTTACTGGAACTTGGGAGGCAATGATTGGACCTGCTTTTTGGACAAGCGTTCCCGGTATTTCTGGGTTATTCATTCCTGTTTGGAAAACGCCAGGAGCAATAGAATTCACAGTCACGCCATGACGCCCCCACTTTACAGCAAGGTCCTTCGTTAACGTCATAACAGCACCCTTACTTGTTGTATATCCAATAGAGTCCACAGCTTCTGGGTCAGTCCCTTTAAATCCAATACTAGAAGAAATATTAATGATTTTACCGTATTCATTTTCAATCATATGTTTTCCGACAGCCTGACACATCAAGAATGTTCCTGTCACATTAATATCCATCATTGCTCTCCATTGTTCCAAAGGCATTTCAGTAGCAGGCGCTTCATAAACTGTTCCACTGCTATTGACTAAGATATCAATCTTTCCAAAGTGAGAAATCGCTTGATCTAAACCTTGTCGAACCGATGCAGGTTCTGTTACATCCAAAGCGAGGGCAATGGCTTGGCTTCCTAACCCTTCGATTTCTTGTACCACTTTCTCGCAAACTTCTAAACGGCGTGAACATACTACCACATTGGCGCCTGCTTCTGCCAGCGCCAGAGCCATGACGCGCCCTAACCCACTACCGCCTCCTGTAACTATTGCTGTTTTTCCTGTTAAATCAAACAATTTTGCAGATGACATTCCAGATCTCCTCCTAGATACTATTCACATAGAAGCGCTTTACATAGCGATCACAGTAAATATTTTTAATATTCAAACTATTATGTTATTAATTATACTGATAAGTTATAATGAAAGAAAATTAAAGATTTTAATTTGCAAGTAAGTATGACTAATATCGCTGAGCACGGTCCAGACTTACTTCACTCCTAATGAAAGAGTGAAAAAAGAGAAGCATCCTCGTCAGACAATAGACTTCTCTTTTTTTCAAATCACTATTAAAATTGAGTCACATCAATAGGTTGAATTCCTTCAGCTGCACAATGATCATGGTATTTTTGTAGGAATGACTCCCAATTATCTCTAGCAATAATTTCTCCATTCTCATTCAAATAGTCTAATGTTGCCTCAACAATATTTAACGTAATAACCTCTTCATCCCCTACAGATTCAGGTGTATGTTTGGATCCAGCAGGCTCATAAACAACATCCCCAGCATTGGAAACCCAATCATTCTCCATATACCTCCAAGAACCTTTAACAGTATGCACAATAACCGTTCCAGGATGGAAATGGGTAGGAAGCTGTGTACCCGCAGGAACTTTTAACAGGGTAATAGTTTGTCCCGTTACTGGATTAGCCTTCAATAACTTAAAATGAGCCACTCCAAAATAAGGAATCCATGGTAAATCATCTGGACAGATATTACTTGCATCATATACTTCTACAGCTTTTACAGCTTTTGCCTTACTCATTCAAATCCCCTCTTCCAATGTAAGTTTTGAAATCCGTATATTGATAGCGTTTACAATAGGTAGCTCATTAACTAGTACGGATTTGTTAATTTTTAGTATACTTATAATTCTTTATTTAATAAAATTATGATTTTTAATATGCAATTTAGTCACATTAATATATACCAGTAATTTCCTTAGCCAGTCTATTTGGTCAAATTTAGAATTCCGATAAAATCAATGATTATAACTAGCTTCCTCCTCCGTTTTTATCGTTGTGTTGCTTCGCTTTGAAGGACGTACACTAACCCAAAACAATATTCCGATTACGAACATCATCAAAGAAGTTGATTGAAATGCATAACGATATCCGATTGCCTCAGTCGCTGCATATTGGATAAAATAACCGAATACAACTGGTGCAATTATACTTCCCATATTTGAAAGAGCAATATATGCTCCCTGTGCTTTTCCAATGTTTTGGGGAGAAAAAAAATCCATTAAAATGGCGGGTGCAAGTGAAAGAATAACATATGCAAAACCTGGAGCAAGGGTAAAGAAAATCATTGAGATCACACTCGAATTTACGACACTTCCAAGATATAAACAAATTGCGGACACCATCATCATGAAGCCTGCAAGATTGATTCGTGCTTTACGGATATCTCCTGTTTTACGATAAAGCCAATCGGATATCATGGCAAATCCAATTAGGCTAATGGCAGCGAAAAGAAAAGGTAAAGACACAGCTAGTTTTAATGTTTGACCTGTAAACTGTTGAACTGTGGAAAAGTAGGCTGGATACCACAACCCTTGAATAGACAATACCCAAAAGGCACAACTTGCACATAAAACAATAACAACAAAATTTTTAGAAAAGAGATGTGGAAGAAACTGACGCCAAGACACTTTAGAGAGGGCCGATGAATGTTTCTCCTCTTGATCAAACGAAGGTAACCCGATTTCTTGTGGACTTTCTTTACCGTAAAACAACCAAAAACCCATCCAAATTAGTCCAACAATACCCATCGCGATAAAAGCAGATCTCCATCCATATATATCAATTAAGGAGATTAATAATGGTGAAGCAATCGCAGGTCCGATCATTGTTCCAAACAATACAGCAGCAAAGCCTATCCCATGTCTTTCCTTCGGGAACCATTTCCCCAATATTGACGTTGATACAGCAGCTGATGGACCTTCGCCTGCTCCTAAGGCAATTCTGGTTAATATCAGAAGAGACAGACTGGAAACAAAAGGCGTGACAAATTGAACACCCACCCATATCAGTGACAGCCAAGTTAACATTTTTTTCGTATTTTTCGTATCGGCCATGCCTCCAAGTAAGAGAGAGGATATCGTAAATAACCAAAAAAAGGAACTTCCTACAAGTCCCCATTGTGAAGGACTTAAACTTAACTCTTTCATTAAGGGTACGGAAACCAACCCGATGATAATTTTATCAACCTGGTTAACCATACCAGAAATAACTAGAAACAATAAGATTAACCAAGAATATTTTGGTGTCTTCGACATAAAAACCCCCCCTATTTTTACCATTTAGGGGAGTACCAATAAGGCACTCCCCTTCACATAGATTATTTAGTATTCGTCTGAACGGTAATAAAGTGAAATTTCCACTCGGGCATATACTCCTAACCGATTTTCTTCGCTTCTTTGAATCTTAAGAAGTGAAATTTTACTTCCCTTTAATTTTGACTAAAAGTAATCTTCTGGATATAAACTCAACTACCTCAAATTTTCTATAATACCGCCAGCTGTTTTATCACGTATAGGAATACCGCCGCGTCCCGGTTTGCCTGTTTTCTCATCAAAAAACATAGCGAAATCTGGGGAAATTTCACGTCCATTTGGCATTGTGAGCCATAATCTTAATAAATGACGTTTCCGATTAGGTTCTTCATAATCCTCGTATATTGTACGTGAATGAAGAACGGTATAATTATTAACGAATTGCATATCACCAGGTTCCAGCATCATATTAAAATGCATTTTTTCATCATAAATGAGAGAATCCATTAAATCATAAGCTTCCAATTCAACTTTTGATAAAGAAATACCCGTTTTCTCTTGTGCCGATTCAACATATCCTCGATTATATCTACAGCTCAATTTTCCATCATAATAACTAAAGACCGGTGATGAATATACAGGAGATTCACCTGGCGCTTCCTCACCACGACGATCTATAAAAAATGGACGATAGAGAATGCCAAGATATTCTGGGTACTTCTCAAGAATTTCATTGTAAACAGCTATTGAACTTACAATACTACTAAGACCTCCAGCTTTCGCTTTACGAAGGCTTAATAATCCTACGACGTCAGAACCATCTGGGTGAAAAGGAAGATGTGCATTGGTTTGGTAACCACGTACATTGGAATCATTAATATTGAGGCCCTGATCCATGACATGTCCTAAAAGGTCACCTTTAGCGTTTTGCGTTACCGGAATACCCATGTGAAGTCCAAGACCATAGTAAATGATGCCTGCTTCTTCGTCCGTATATCTTTCCATCGGTAATCCACGAATTAATAGAAAACCTCTTCCATCCTCTAGCTCATCAACAAAGTAAGAGATTTCGTTAACGAGATCCGGAATCGGGAAGTCCTCCTTATTAAAATTAGGTGCTTGTAAACCTTTTTGTTTAACATGATGTAAAGCATTTTCAAGAGAGACGATTGTTTTTTCAGACAAATAATAAATCCATGAATTATTTTTCGCTAGGTCAATCCCTTTCCATGCTACCGGTCCTTGAATTTTCCCCTTAAAAATAATCGACATACACACTCCTCCTTCAATAAGATGGTTAGCTTTCCAACTCCAGTGAATTGTCTTAACTCTTTATGCCAAATTTCCACTGTAGTTTTTTTCTAATCTATCTTTTAAATAAAATGAGCTACCCAAAAATAAGGAATCCATGGTAAATCATCTGGACAGATATTACTTGCATCATATACTTCTATAGCTTTTGCATTACTCATTTAAAACCCCCTCTTCCAATGTAAGTTTTGAAATCCGTATATTGATAGCGTTTACAATAGGTAGCTCATTAACTATTACGAATTTGTTAATTTTTAGTATATTTATAATTCTTTATTTAATAAAATTATGATTTTCAATATGCAGTTTAGTTAAATTAATATATACAAGCAATTTTCCTTCCCTTTATCTTATTAGCTTTTAGATTTACATGATTCTAACTAGCATCTTCCTTATCTTCCTTATCTTCCTTATCTTTTATCGTTATATGACTTCGTTTTGCGGGGCGTACACCCATCCAAAACAATACGCCGATAATAATCATCCCAACAGCAGAGGCTTGAAACGCATAATGATATCCTAATGCCTCAGTCGCTGCATATTGGATAAAATAACCGAATACGAGGGGAGCAATCATACTTCCCATATTTGAAAGAGCAATATATGCCCCTTGTGCCTTTCCGATGTTTAGGGGAGAAAACAGATCCATCAATATAGCGGGTGCGAGTGAAAGCATGACGATTCCAAAACCTGGAGCAAGAGTGAAGCATAGAAGAGAGATAGAACTCGAATTCACAGCACTTCCAATATATAAACAAATAGCCGATAGCACCATCATAAAACTAGCCAGATTTACTCGCGCTTTCCGAATATCTCCTGTTTTGCGATAAAGCCAATCTGATAACATGGCAAATCCAATTTGGCTAAAAGCAGCGAAAAGAAAAGGTAGAGCCACAGCTAGTTTTAACGTTTGACCACTAAACTGTTGCACTGTGGAAAAGTATGCCGGATACCACACCGATTGAACGGATACTAACCAATAGGCACACCCTCCAGCTAAAACGGTCAAAATAAAATTTTTAGAAAAAAGATGCGGTAAAAACTGGCGCCAAGGAACTTTCGAGATGGTGGATGAATGCTGTTCCACTTGATCAAATGAAGGTAATCCGATTTCTTGTGGACTCGCTTTACCGTAAAACACCCAAAAAACTAACCAAATCAGTCCAACAATCCCCATCACTACAAAAACAGATTTCCATCCATATTGATCAATCATGGAAATTAAGAATGGCGAAGCAATCGCAGGTCCCATCATGGTTCCAAACAGAACAGCGGCATAGCTTATCCCATGCCTGTGTTTCGGGAACCATTTTCCCAACATAGTCGTTACTACAGGAGAAGCTGGACCTTCTCCTGCCCCCAAAATGATTCTTGTTAATATGAGCAGAGAAAAACTAGAAACGAAAGGGGTAGCAAATTGAACGGTCAACCAAATCAATGACATCCACATAAACAATTTTTTAGGGTTTTTGGAATCAGCCATTCCCCCAAGTAAAATGGATGTTATGGTAAAAAACAAATAAAAAGAACTTCCCACAAGTCCCCATTGAGAAGCACTTAAATCTAGCTCCTTCATTAGAGGGACGGAAACCAAACCGATGAGAATTTTATCGATTTGGTTGATCATAGCAAGAAAAACAGCAAACATTAAGATAATCCAAGAATATTTTGGAGTGCTTGACATATAATTCCCCCTAATTTTCATAATTCAAATAAAGAATGTGAAAAACCTTCCCCATTCTCCAGCTCGCCCGCAAAGTAAGCGGTTTCAAATAATAAAATCTCCTTGTTTGGTTCCTGATGGCTATAGCACTTCTGTAAAACGTCTCAATAAAACGAAAAGGCTTTCATAAATATCATGAAATGCTTCCTCCTTTTTAATATTAATAATATTATAACTATTCTGAATATAATTATATCCATTACGACCCTCATGCATAAAATTAAATAATTTAAACTGCAAGTAACTTACACTTATATTCAACAGAGGAACAACGATAAATAGTGAAAAACTACTACAAAATGGCCTCAATCCTCTCTCATACTCCATCATCCTATTAAAAAATAGCCGTACCTCTTTTTACATTAGTCACACTTAAGTGTAAGTTAAAATAATTAATTTTATATAACGATCATGAAAAGGTAGAATCAAAGAGAGAAACTGTTTAAATATTCAAAAAAACACCTTGAGTTTAGTCGTACAGGGTGTTGAATCAAACTAGGAGGTTAAATCTATGGACTTACAGTTATCAGGAAAAAAAGCACTCATTGTAGGAGGAAGCCGAGGGATTGGTAAAGCTATTGCCCGCCAACTGGCTTTAGAAGGTGTGGATTGTACGATTTGTTCAAGAAACGAATCCTCATTACAGAAAGCGGCAGAAGAATTAGCGCAAGAAACCAAACGAAAGATTTATCCCATCGTGGCAGATACCTCGAATCCTAACTCGATCCTCAATTTAGCTGAAAACGCAGCAGCTGCGATGGGTAGTATTGATATTCTCATCAACAGTGGCGCTCGCGTTGGCGGTACAGAGCCAGAGAATTTTCACGAGATTAAAGAAGAACTTATTTTGAAAGATTTTGAAGAAAAGTATATGGGCTATTTTCGCACGATGCGAGCTGTAGCTCCTTATATGATTGAAAATAAGTGGGGGCGTATCATCAATATCAGTGGTCTCGCTGCTAGAATTGGCGGCAATTATTTTAGTTCCGGCCCTCGTAATGCCTCTGTTGTTCATTTAACGAAATCTGCCTCATTGGAATTAGGAAAGCATGGAATTAATGTCAATGCGATTTATCCAGGAATTGTTGATACGGAAACGAATAGAAAACAATTCAACACGGAGGAAGCTGTAAACCAAGCAGCCGCCATGAGTCCACTTAATCGCTTGATTACACCGGAGGAAATTGCTTATGTCGTTACCTTCCTTGCTTCACCGTTATCAGCATCGATTACTGGCGATGTTATTTCGGTAACTGGCGGCATTGGGAATACGGTTCATTACTAAAACCCATTCTCACAAATAATAGATGAAGATCTCATTCGTAGAACAGACCAAGAACATGGTTTGTTCTACGATTTTTTATACAGTATGACAAACAAAAAGACACCTCTATTGATTCATAAAGGTGTCTTTTTATCATTTATGATGTCGTTTGATGGTTCAATGAACAATCCGAACAGTCTTTACATTTGGAGGTTTTAGTATTCCTATTAGTACTACCATTCGTAGCATATAAGAACCCCTTGATTCTAGAAATAGTCCGTTCAATATGCTTCGAAAAAACATCCATATTAGCAAAATAACCGTGAATCATACCTGATTCACAAGCATATTCCACTTTGACACCACATGCTTTCAAACGCTTAGCATATGCCCTGCCTTCATCACGAAGCACATCATTTTCCGCCGTAATCACAAAGGCTGTCGGTAAATTACTTAAATCTTCCGCAATTAAGGGAGAAGTGTACTCATGATGCTTGTCCTCTTCATTTCTTAAATAATGATCACGGAACCAAAACAAAAGCTCGCGATCCAAACCAAATCCTTTTGCAAATGTTTGATGAGACTCTGTATTAAACTCAAGGTTTGTAGCAGGATAAATCAAGACCTGTGCAGAGATGCTAGGACCTTTTCTGTCTCTCGCCATCATGGTAACAACAGTTGCTAGATTGCCACCCACGCTGTCTCCTCCTACTATCAATCTCGAAACATCTCCGTTAAAGGAGGAACCTTTTTCATACACCCATTCTAATGCTGCATACGCGTCTTCAACTGGGGTCGGAAACTTATACTCTGGAGCAAGACGATAGTTTACCGATACGACAATACTACCCGTCCTATGCGCTAGCATGCGACAACTGCGATCGGTCGCTTCGAGGTCTCCCAAAACCCATCCTCCACCATGGTAGTAAATAAACAAAGGGAAGGGACCTTGCCCTTCCGGTATATATACCCTGCATTTGATTTCAGCATCTTTGCTTACTGGAATCATCAAATCCTCTACCTTCGAAAGTGAATCTGATGAATCAGGAGGTTGTGGGGCTTTTGAAAGCATCTCTCGCACAGTTTGAGGATCCATTTTATGAATAGAAGGCATCTGATTAAATACTTGTAAATATTTTTCTGCTTGCGGATCTACATATGCCAAGAAACATCATCCTCCCTTTGCTTTCTATCTACTTTTCTACTAAACTCCCTTTCCGTACACTATCACTAGCTGTTTATTATTTATTCACTGCCATACCTTCTCTACAAACTTCGAAATCAGGCGCAATTTTTCGTCCATTTGGCATGTTGAGCCACAATCTTAATAAATGACGTCTGCGCTCATCTTCTTCATAATCCTCAAATGTAGTTCGTGAATGGAAAATCGTATAATTATTAACGAACTGCATATCACCTGGTTCCATCATCATATCAATATGCATGTTTGGATCATGCGTAAGGGAATCGATAAAGTTAAATACTTCAATTTCCTCTTTCGTCAAAGAAACGCCTGTTTTTGTTTGTGCTGATTCAACATATTGACGTAAATATCGGCAGCTCAATTTACCATCGTGATAGCTAAAGATAGGTGATGTAAATATCGGAGATTGACCTGGTGCTTCTTCCCCACGAAGATCATGGAAGAATGGACGATAGAGGGTGTCAAGATACTCTGGATGCTTCTCTAAAATTTCATTATAAACAGCATTTGCACTTGCAATACTACTTAAACCGCCAGATTTCGCTTTGCGAAGACATAGCAATCCAACTACATCAGCAAGATCTGTATGATAGTCAAGATGCACATTCGTTTGGTAACCACGTACTTTTTTATTATCCTTAAAGTCAAGACCTTGGTCTTTTATATGCCCTAAGAGAGTTCCTTTTAAGTCTTGCGTAATTGGTTTACCCATATGAAGTCCAAGACCCCAATAAATGATGCTCGCTTCCTCATCACTATACCTTTCCATTGGCAATCCACGAATTAATAGAAACCCTTTCCCATTCTCCAGCTCATCTACAAAATAAGCGATTTCATCCGCAAGATCAGGAATCAGGAAATCCTCCTTTTTAAAATCAGGAGCTTTCAAACCCTTTTGTTGAACATGAACTACAGCCTTTTCAAGCTCTGCGATTGTTTTCTCGGACAAATAATAAATCCATGATTCATCCTTAGCTAAATCCTTTCCTTTCCACGCTGATGGTCCTTGAATTTTTTCATTTAACTTAAGCGACATACAGATTCCTCCTTCAAATTAATAGCATTTATACCCGTCAGCTTATGAACTATGATGAGTTTATTAGGTTTCGAAATTCTTGTATAATTTTTTAAATATTCGGATTATTAAACTTACTATACTCTAAAAACTCACCTTGTAGATTCACTTCAAAATAATACATTCAAATTCCCTAACTAAGGTTGGTCACTCAGGGAGCATTTACTTAGCCCAAAGTCCCCCATCAACAGCCAAGATTTGTCCTGTACAATAATTAGAAGCAGCAGATGCAAAGTAAATGACAGCTCCTGCTAAATCATTGTCACTGCCTATTCTCATTAGTGGAATTTGGGAAGCAATAATAGGACCTGCTTTTTGTAAAAGTGAGCCTTGTACTTCTGAACCATTCATTCCTGTAGGGAAAATTCCGGGAGCAATAGTATTCACATTCACTCCATGACGCCCCCACTTAACGGCAAGATCTTTCGTTAAACTCATCACCGCACCCTTACTAGTTGTATATCCTATAGCATCAACTACTTCTGGGTCAGTACCTTTAAATCCAATCGTAGACGAAATGTTAATGATTTTTCCGTATTCGTTCTCAATCATATGTCTTCCTACAGCCTGACACATCAAAAATGTCCCAGTCACATTTGTATCCATCATGGCTTTCCATTCTTTTAAAGTCGTTTCAATGGCAGGCGTTTGTGAAGCGACTCCACTAGCGTTAATAAGAATTTCAATCTTTCCAAAATGAGAAACAGCTTTATCTACAGCTTGACGGGCTGATTCAGGATCTGTTACATCCAATACAAGCGCAAGCCCTTGGCTTCCTAACGCCTCGATTTCTTTCACTACTTTCTCACAAACTTCTATACGGCGTGAACCTACAACAACGTTTGCACCTGCCTCTGCCAGCATCAAAGCCATGAGACGCCCTAGACCACTTCCTCCTCCTGTAACGATTGCTGTCTGTCCTGTTAAATCAAACAATTTTCCACTTGACATTTTAGATCTCCTCCTCAAAGTGAAAAGAATCAATGAATTTGAAATAATACTAAATAACTTCTTCCTCAGCTTTTACCGTTGCATCGCTTCGCTTGGCAGGACGTACACCCATCCAAAACAATATGCCGATAATGAGCATTCCAACAGAAGAGGCTTGAAACCCATAACCATATCCCACGCCTTCAGTCGCTGAATGTTGAATAAGATAACCGAATACGAGTGGAGCAATAATGCTAGTTGAACTTGCTAGAGCAATGAATGTCCCTTGAGCCTTGCCGATGTTTTGAGGAGAAAAGAACTCCATCAATATAGCTGGTGCGAGTGATAGAATTACATAGGCAAATCCGGGAGCAAGGCTAAAGAAAAGAATCGCCATAGCTGTTGAATCGGCGGCATTTCCTAAATATACACATACAGCCGATAGCACCATCATGAAGCCAGCAAGATTGATGCGTGCTTTCCGTATATCTCCTGTTTTGCGATACATCCAATCCGAAAATATGGCAAATCCAATTTGGCAAAAGGCAGCAAACAGAAAAGGTAAAGATACAGCTAGCTGCAACGTTTGACCGTTAAACTGTTGAATGTTCGTAAAGTAGGCTGGAAACCAAACCGCTTGAATAGTCAATAACCAATAGGCACAACCTCCACACAAAACAACTAAAATGAAATTCTTCGAAATAAGATGTGGAAGAAACTCGCGCCAAGAAACCTTTGAAAGACTGGATGACTGCTCATTCTCTTGATGAAAAGAAGGATACCCGATTTCTTGTGGACTTTCTTTCCCAAAAATCTGCCATAACACAAGCACGATTAGTCCAATCACACCCATCGCAATAAAGGCAGATCTCCATCCATATTGCTCGATTAAAGAGATTAATAACGGCGAGGCAATCGCTGAGCCACCTGTCGTTCCTAATAACACGGCACCAAACCCTATCCCATGTCGGTGTTTCGGGAACCATTTTCCCATGATGGCCGTAGATAGAGCCGGAGCTGGACCTTCACCTGCTCCTAAAATGATCCTCATTAACACGAGCAGAGACATACTGGAAACAAAAGGAGTAGCAAATTGAATCAGCAACCAAATCAAAGACATCCACGATAACATTTTTTTCTTATTTTTGGAATCCGCCATGCCGCCAAGAAGAAGCGAAGAAAAGGTAAAAGCCCAAAAGAAGGAACTTCCCACCACGCCCCATTGGGATGGACTTAACTCTAGCTCTTTCATGACTGGAACGGAAACCAAACCGATGGTAATTTTATCCACTTGGTTGACCATACCGGAAAGAACTAGAAACAATAAGATAATCCAAGAATATCTTGGCGTACTTGTCATATACCTCACCCTAACTTTCACATAGGGGCACCTTTTCCTTCCAATCGGAAAAGGGACCATCCTTCACATATGTCATTGGTGTTCTTAGGAACGCCCCCCTCCCTTTACTTCAAGTTTTCGATAATACCGCCAGATGTTTGTTTACGTGGAGGTATACCGCCGCGACCTGGTTTCCCTGTATTTTCATCAATAAACATTGCGAAATCTGGGGAAATTTCTCGGCCGTTTGGCATCGTAAGCCATAATCGTAATAAATGGCGTTTGCGTTCTAGTTCTTCATAATCTTCGTACTGAGTACGTGAGTGAAGCACGACATAATTATTGACGAATTGCATATCTCCCTCTTCTAGCATCATATTAAAATGCATGTTTTCATCATGAAGAAGGGAATCTAGTATGTCTAATGCTTCGATTTCTACTTTTGACAGCTTGATGCCTGTTTTCTCTTGCGCTGATTCGATGAATAAGCGAACATATCTACAGCTCAATTTGCCATCATAGTAACTAAAGATAGGTGATGTGAATACAGGCGCTTCACCTGGTCCTTCCTCCCCGCGACGATCGAAGGAAAATGGACGAGAGAGGATGCCAAGATACTCTGGGTACTTCTCCAGAAATTCATTATAAACCGCCATCGAACTGACGATGCTGCTGTATCCACCCGTTTTTCCTTTTCGAAGACTTAATAACCCAACGACATCTGATCCATCTGCGTGGAAAGGAAGATGCAATTTCGTTTGATAGCCACGTACATTTGAATTTTCTAAACTAAGCCCTTGATCAATAACGTGCCCTAAAAGGTCACCATTTGCATTTTGCGATACCGGAATGCCCATATGAAGTCCAAGCCCCCAGTAAATGATGCTTGCTTCCTCATCACTATATCTTTCCATTGGCAATCCACGAATTAATAGAAACCCTCTCCCCTTCTCCAATTCATCTACAAAGTACTCGATTACATTCGCAAGATCGGGAATCGGAAAGTCCTCCTTCGTAAAATCAGGCGCTTTTAAACCCTTTTTTTGCACATGAGATAAAGCATTCTCTAATGAGGCAATCGTTTTTTCAGACAAATAATAAATCCATGAATCATCTTTCGCTAAATCCGTTCCTTTCCAAGCTACTGACCCTTGAACTTTATCCTTTAAAATAATCGACATATAGAATCCTCCTTAAATAATAGTATTAGTGTCTTACTTCACTTCCGTCAGTTGTCTTAACTCTCTTCGCAAAATTTTCCCTGTGGAGTTCTTAGGCAATTCCTTGAGAAATTCAACTTGTCGAGGAAGCTTATATTTTACCAGCTTATCCTGACAGAAATGGAGAATGTCATCTATTGTGAGTTGCTTATCCTTGACAACAACATACGCTTTTACACTTTCTCCGTATCCTTCGTCAGGAACGCCAACTACAGATGCCTCTACAATAGAAGGATGTTGATACAACACTTCCTCTACTTCACGCGGATAGACATTGTAGCCTCCAACAATAATAATGTCCTTCTTGCGGTCCACAATATAGATGTAACCTTCCTCATCCATTCGTGCTAAATCGCCCGTGTAAAGCCATCCATCTATTAGGGCTGCTGCTGTAGCTTCCGGCATATTCAGATATCCTCTCATGACATTTGGCCCTTGAACAACTAATTCTCCGACTTCTCCTCTCGGTAATTCGTTTCTTTCCTCATCGACTACCTTGCTTTTGACACCTGGAATATCGATACCAATAGAGCCTGGCTTGCAAGTTCCCTTTAAAGGATTAATAGCAACGAGAGGAGACGTTTCAGAGAGTCCATATCCTTCTAAGATTGAAACGTTAAACTTGTTTTGGAAATTTTGAAGTAGCTCGATTGGAATAGATGCCCCTCCTGAAATACACAAGCGAATGGATGAAAAATCCTCCGCAATCGCTTCAGGCAATTGATAGATAAAACTGTACATCGTAGGTACTGCAGCGAAAACGGTTGCCTTTTTTTCTCGAATGGTGCTGACCACGTCATGAGGGCTGAATTTAGGCTGGATCAGGACTGTTGCCCCACAAGCAATTGGCGCATTCAGACAAATTGTCATGCAGAATACATGGAACATTGGCAGAACAGCTACGACACGATCTTTAACATCGAGTTCTAGTAATTTTGAAATGGAGTCCGCATTTGAAACCAAGTTCCGATGCGTTAACATTGCACCCTTTGGTTTCCCGGTTGTTCCTGATGTGTATAGAATGACTGCAAGATCTTCATCATCAATGTAAGGGCTTCCATAAACATTAATGCTTGTGCCTGTTTCCATGAGATGCTCCCATGTCGATTCCTGATCCTCGGCTTCGGTATAAACCACAAGCTTCAGATTTTCCAATTGCTTTTTTACTTCTGATAACTTCGGTTCTACAGATACATGAGCAATGACCGCTTTGGCTTGACTATTGTCTAATAAGTAGTTGATTTCCCCTTGGGTATACAAAGAATTGATCGGAACAACAAATGCACCAAGCCGTAAAATACCGTAGTACGCAATGAGAAATTCAGGACTATTTCCTAAAATAAGAGCCACTCCATCTCCCTTCCTGATTCCTTGTACATACAGACCAGCAGCCAATCGATCCACCTTCTGATTTAGTTCTTGATAAGTAACACTTTTATCTCCATAGATATAAGCGATACTTTCTGGGAAATTACTTGCACTTCTTTTTAGATTTTCGTTTAAGTTATAACTCATTAAATGAAGTCCACCCCTTTTCTCACATAGGAGGCTTTGAATACCCACTATTTTGAATTTTTTAAATATTATTACATTTTGAGTATACTCATAAATTATAATTAAATAAAATTAAAGATTTTAATTTGTATATAAGTATTAATAATATTAAAAAGGAACTTCAGGATAACAGAAGGGCTACTTCGATGATCTCTCCATCTACTCCTAAATAAAAAGACAAAACCCCAGTAAAGAGCTTTGTCTTTTTTTATATTTTTGATTAATTTATAAAATAGAGCTATTGCAATAATTGGTTCTTTAGATATTTTTCTATTAACTCAATAAATAAGTTCATAGATTTCGTATGCGATTCCACAGATTCTGTTATAACTGAAAAATTTCTTTTTATCGGTGTCCCTTTTACATTTAATACTTGAATGGTACCAAGTATTCTTTCTTTTTTTACAGTAAGTTCAGATAAGTAACTAATGCCAAGCCCGGCTTCAACTGCTTCTTTTATAAGTTGTGTGCTGCCGAACTCCATTAACTTGGAAGGACGTATTTGTAAAGATTGAAATAATGTTTCTGTTGCCTCTCTTGTACCAGAACCTACTTCACGGACAATCCAATTCTCTTGTTCTACCTGTCTTCGTGTAACTTCCTTATTGAAATAAATTGGATATTTACCCCCTGCCACGATATACATTTGGTCGGTGGAAACGGATTTTATATATATATTTCGAAGAGAAATTTCCCCCTCTACAATTCCTACATCGATTTCATGACTTGTGATTGCTTTGGCAATATCCCTTGTGTTGCCAATCTGTACCGAAGGGAAGATATTAGGAAATAGGTTTTTCATTCTTGCAAGTATATGTGGTAATACATACTCTCCAAAGGTATAACTGGCACCAATTTTTAATGGTCCTGTTGGCTCATTATTTAATTCATTCACTAACATTGACATTCGTTTATATAAACCTGTTATTTCTTTAGCATGTAAATAGACTATTTCTCCTGCTTTAGTTAGCTGGACAGATTTGTTTGTTCGCAGAAGTAGTTTTGCACCTACATGTTTTTCCAATTGTTGAATTTGCTGGCTGACTGCAGGCTGAGTCATATGAAGCTCTTCCGCTGCTCTGGAAAAGTTTCTTTTATCAGCTACAGATATAAATACAGATAATAGTTGATCCATAGGTTCTCCTTCTCACTATCGTATTCACTTATTATAACTATAATAATCATTTATTTCCCTTATTATAAATCATCAGTTACGATAAATCACAAATAATCCAAAAAAAGGGGTTGAAAAACATTGGAACAAAAAGCGTTAATAACTCCCAGTCCAAATAAGCAAGAAAAAGCAGCAAAAAAACTAAATGTTTCTTTGATTTCTGGAATTGGTTTTACATTGATCATAGCCGTGTTAGGTTTTATTTTGGCAGCATTGCCAGGTCTAAATCATATTGGACCTCTTGCGTGTGCCATTTTACTAGCTGTGGTTTATAGACAGGTTTTTGGATATCCAGAAAAATTACGTACTGGTATTCAATTTTCATCAAAAAAACTATTGAGATTTGCCATCATACTTTATGGATTAAAGCTTAACATGATTGTGATATTTCATCAGGGTTTCCCTCTATTGCTAAGAGGGGCAATAACGATCATTTTTTCAATTGTTGTTCTTATGATCATTGCAAAATGGCTGAAGGCAGATTTTAATCTTTCTTTATTATTAGGTGTCGGCACAGGCATTTGTGGTGCGGCTGCCATCGCGGCCGTATCGCCAATTATAAAAGCAAAAGATGAAGATACGGCTATGGGAGTAGGCATCATCGCATTAGTCGGCACAGTGTTTTCAATAATCTATACGCTAATATATCCTTTTTTATCAATTGGTCCTATGAACTACGGAAATTGGGTTGGAATCAGCCTACACGAGATAGGCCATGTTGCTTTAGCTGCTGCCCCGGCAGGCCAGGATGCTCTTGCTCACGCATTACTTGCCAAACTTACACGAGTATTCCTATTAATTCCGGTTTGCATTATCCTCATGCTTTGGATGAAAAAGAAAGGAAAAATAGAAGGGGAGGCAAGATTCGAGTTTCCATGGTTTTTAATCGGCTTTATCGTTATGAGTTTTGTGGGAAGCTATATCATTGGTAATAAGGTATTGGTATCACAAAAAGTGATGTCTGATATTGCAGACTTCACATCATTAATGTTAACAATGTCAATGACCGGATTAGGATTAAATATTAGCTTGAAAGAATTACGTACCAAAGCAATACGTCCACTTATTGCCATTATTATTACATCATTTCTTTTATCATCGTTAACGTATATTAGTCTTTAACAAAGAATAAAAAGGAGAATTTTTACCCACTGCAATACATATATGACCGTCATGAATATGTTCAAACCGAATATTTTTCTTTTTTTAACTCATTATAGATGCATGGATCATAGCAAAATCGTAATTTTCCTTGTTGAAATTCTGAATAATATCTGTAGGGTTTTGCTCAACTAATTCAAATTCAAATGTTATTTCACTATTTTTCGAATTAAACTTTACCATGATTTGAAGTATAAAAGAAAAAGTAGGCGCAGGATCGGGAACATTGCTGACAAGTATACCAATTCATGTCGTCCCTACCTCTTATTCATGCTGTTCAAGGTTGGCTAATTCTTCTTCGTATATTAAACGAATATAAGATGAGGAGAAACTTAAAATTCTGCTCCTCCCACGGCCCTCCGACATCAGTCTCCCGAATCATGTGCTCTATTTGAGCAAGCATTCTTACAAATCTACTCATTATATAGTCAGGCTAGAGATTATTCATAGAGGTTTCGCTTTGCATCACTCCATCGATACAAGAAAAAAGAAGAAAACATTTTTCAAAGAAATATCGTTTTCTTCTTTTCTTTTTTCTTCTTTCATTGCTCTCTTCGTTGAGGAAAAATCAAATTAGTCTGTGTAAAGTGAGAATAAAGTTATTTAATTTTAAAACCTAAAACAAGCATAACCCCGTTCTAAATTTAGGACGGGGTTAAAATATAGTTGTTTAATTTTCGATATAAAATATTAAAGAAAATGGGTCTATATCGAATGTAATGTTGCGTAAAGAAAATAAAGAGAGTAAAAGATTATTATGGCAAATGATTATATTGATTATTTTGCTTATTATAGCTATTTTTCGTGGGCGTTAGTTGAAAAAGAATGGAGGAAACCCAATAAATAGGGCTTCCTTTTATCGTTTTATCAACATCAAGATTTAACAGAGCCTTTTAATTAATTTTCCGTTTAAATCATATATAGATAACTTACGTTTAATCTAACACACTTAGATAAAAGGACAAGATATTTCATATAGTCGTTCTATACACATAAAATACGTGATACAATTGCGAATATACGTTCTTTATTAAGCAATATTTTTTACAAGGGTGTGTTTTATGATTTTAAGAGTTTACGCTTATTTAAGGTTGAATAACACATTGCTTGATAAAGAATTTAAGAGAGATAGTTACAATATGAAGTGAGCATGATTATTAAGGAAGGGTGTGGAAAACGATGGATTTGGAAACGGTTATGCAGGAACTGGAGGCGCTCGGTAAGGAACGAACCAAAAAGACGTACATAAGCAACGGTGCACATGAACCGCTTTTTGGTGTAGCTACAGGCGCAATGAAGCCGCTCGCAAAGAAAATCAAGAAAAATCAGACTTTAGCTGAGCAGCTTTACTCTACCGGGAACTACGATGCTATGTATTTTGCCGGCATCATTGCGGACCCAATGACCATGACTGAGGTTGATTTTGAACGTTGGATGGATGCGGCGTATTTTTATATGCTGTCCGATTTTGTGGTTGCAGTAACTTTGGCAGAAACCAATTTTGCACAAGTCGTTGCTGATAAATGGATCGCAAGCGGTGAAGAACTTAGAATGTCGGCAGGCTGGAGCTGTTACTGCTGGCTTTTGGGCAATCGTCCCGACAGTGAATTTAGTGCAAGTAAAATTGCTAGTATGCTTGATAAGGTGGAAAATGAGATTCACAATTCACCAGATCGAACAAAATCGGCTATGAATAATTTTATTTACACAGTGGGGATTTCATATTTGCCACTCCATGATAAGGCGGTTGAAACCGCAAAGGCAGTAGGTCCAGTCGAAATCAAGCGGGAAAATAAAAAAAGCAGTATCCTGCTTGCTTCTGAAAATATTCAAAAGGCTATAGATAAAGGGCAACTTGGTTTCAAACGCAAACATGTAAGATGTTAGCATAATGAAAATGGTACAGTGACTATTCAGGTGGGTACGAAAGATGGTATTAACTCTGTATATACAACTGATGAGGAAGGTATTTATCATATTAAATAATTAGAGTTAATCGGGTTGCTGTACGCTAAGCACATCTCAGTATAAAAAGTCAATTTCTTTGAGGGCTCATACAAAGGAATTGACTTTTTTCTTTTATAGAACAAGCCAGAGTTATTCCTCCAGCCTACAGTATATTATAATTCCATTTTATTCAATAAATCTCTTAATGCCTTTACTGATATTTCCTCTAATAATATAAAGATTTTCGGTCTAAATATCTTGCTCCCTCTTGGACATTTTTAGTCTTTTCTCTCGCATCCTGATGGGTAACTGTGATTAGTTGTAAAGATATGTGTAAATCGTTTTTCCATTTGTCCCAATTCTTTTATTTTATAGCCAAAAAAGTTGTCTACCTTTCTAGCCCAAACCTTGTTTGTATCATAGTCTTTTTCAGACTGATAAATGACATGTGGTTCATCTCGATTTATAAACGTCACTCCATTAGCATGGTACAAATCAATCATTTGAATCTCTTCACCAGGTGGTGTATGAGCATCACATGCCTTTTGGTTACTTGTTAAATGTAATGTTGTCTCATTAATTGGCAAGGCTATACAGCAAAAATAATATTCTTCGCCATTGAGATGTCGGTAGAAGTCTCCACGCTTCATTTTATTCTCCTTTTCTAATCACCATAAAAAATAAATACTATTTATAAAACAAAAATAGTTTCTACCACTACCTTCTTAATTATGCAATACTTAATTCCTGTTTGAAGCTAGTTCCTTGATAACATCTACAAATACAAATTGAGGACATTGACCATGGGAAACAAATCGCCGTAATTGTTTAGCAATCGAAGGGAGCAATTAATTCCTTACTTTCAATCTATCCCTTTGTCGAAAATTACAACATATCATATTGATCAATTGTATACTCAAAAATTAAACGATGGTTTAGCAAGCGAGACTGTGAAGAAAATACACATTCTTTTATCTAAAGCGTTGCAGAAGGCTGTGAAGTAGGGATTAATCAAAAATAATCCGGCTAAAGATGTTTCAAAACGCCTAAGCAAATATGGCACTAGGAGGTGCTACGTATTTATGTGCGTTATTTGAATGGGGGCTTACTTCTTACTTTAGATTAGTATATAAATTTACTTATTATATAGGAAAAGCCCTGGACCCTATGAAATCCATGACCTTTTGTTTACCGTTGCATATGTAGTAGTTGCTTTAGTTCACTTGTTGATAACCACGGTCGTTTACGGTGGAGCATACGGTGGCAGTTAGCGCATACTAGGGCGATATCCTCTACCTTTGTTTCTTGGTTATCGTCCATTTCCGATACAGGTTTCGTATGATGACCTTCTATATAACCATGTCCAAGTTCACCGTAATATTGTTGGAAATCAAACTCGCATACTTCGCAAAATAATTTACCGTGCTGTTGTAAGAATCGTTCCTTGGCAAGTTTAATAACAAGGGGGTTTCTTTCACGTACTAAATGCTGTTTTAATTTAACCTTTCCTTCTGGAAAACCTTCGTCATCTTCCGTAAACCCTATACGATCAATTTCGTTAAGTTTACGTAGTACATTGCCTACGGAACTAAAACCGTACTCTAAAATTGCGTTTACTTCTGTATCAGTAATGCCCCGTCCAGACATAGTGCTATTTGCAAATTTAATGTTAATATTGCTTAGATATACGGGGTTATCAAACACTTTGAAGTCGGTAAGAATTATACATCCTATTTGACCCGTATGTACATCCGTTCCAAACATAGTATTCATTCTACCTATAAAACTTTCCCTATCTTCATCACCGTTAGCATTACGGTATCTACCCCATGCTTCAGCTGCCGTTAATACCTCGAAACGTATGTACGTAGCCATACCCAATACCGCTCTTTCTCCTTTAACTCTCTTATCATTTTTAACAAGAAAAAAGAACGGTTCCCCCATGGTTATCGATTTAAAGTTTTTAGTGTCCTTACGCCAAAAGTTAAATTCATCTGCTTCATTATGCGAAGATAAATTCATAAACCATTCCCTAGAAGTAACGCCAATATAACCATTCATGTTTAAACCTCCTGCAACTAACTAATAATGCCTGTACAATATTGTATCATTCTATTAACGTTATTATAGGGTAGATTAATAGTTTTGCAGAATTTAATCTCGGTTATGCAACCCACTACGTTGTTCTGATGCAAAAATTTTAGATGACTTGAGAAAACCTTTAAATTTAATTAGGATTAAATTTAAAGGGCTTTTTATCAAAAATCTATGTTTAATTTAGAAGCTTCCAGAACGCCATATCCTCCATAATTTCGTATCTATTATTGGTAACAGACGTGACTAAGCTATTGTGTTTTTGAAGTCGCGCTATCTTATTAACTATCTGATCACCCTCAGCCTGATTTTCTGGACTGAAGATAGCTTTTACTTCCTTCTTTTTAATGGTAGGTACTCTATGTATAATCCAAGTCAATATATACTGAGCATAGTCATTATCTGTAGTTGCAAAGTGATCTAAAAATTGGGTTGATAGGATTACACCAACGCCATATTCTCTTCCTTCTTTCATAATTTTCTTTAAAGAAGAGAAGTTTTGACTCAAGAAATTATCCGCCTCATCAACAAGTATCATTTTCGTTAATTCACGATAATCTCCTTGAATTGTACTGTGCCCCTTTGTAGACATCTGGGAATAGAAGGTGTCCAAAGTGATTCCTACTATTAGGTTCTGAACACTTGGATCATAGCCAGCCAGATGTACAACAGTTACACCTTGTATCATGTCATATAAGGACTTTGTATTCTCACTATTTGGAGAAAAGATTTCAAAATCATATATTTGTTTTAGTGCTGCATAAAGACTATCTTCTTTTACATCCTCCCGATTCATGAATAGTTCAAACACATTATTTAATGTAGGTGGTACCAGATCCCATGTAGCCATATCAGCCTTATGAATACCAGCTTGTGAATAAGCTTCAATGATTAAATCATTCAATAACTGCTGTTGCTTTATACCTAAATTAAAAGCATTAGCAATTGTTTCTTTAATAGTACTAGCTGTATGCAAAGGCAATAGCGGCTTTAGCTGTTTTCCCCTATATAAAGCTAACGGATTATACGGAAGGTGATATGGATGATACACTGTAGCATTTGTCGCTTCTATAAAGTCATCTTTGATATAATCACCTTTATAATCAAAGATGAGAATATCAATAGGTGTTCCATTTACATTAGATAGAGCACCATCATGTATCTGTTTAATGAGAGATTTAGTAAACTGAGTTTTCCCCGTCCCCATCGTACCAATAATACCTGTATTCGTATGCATGATTTTACTCGTCGTAGTTGGATACCAATACAATGGTTCATTGCTGTTGGCTGAATGACCAAAAAGAATTCTCATTGGTTCTGTTTCATCAGGCAATTTTGTAACGGAAGGTTCTGTAACTAGAGAATTATGATGTAAGTCATGATTCGCCTGAACCGAAGCAATTGCATGGCTTTTTTCATAATTTTTTTTCAAATTTTGCTTTTCTTCCGTTTTCATTTCCTCCTGTTCCATGCTAAGCATTTCACCCTTCGGTTGTTTATATATATCCTCCCAGCCTTTTATGAATTTCTCATACGCTTTTTGCATTGCGGATGGTGTTAAGTGGGTGTAAACGTAGTAATTGTTTTTTACAAAGATATTTTTCTTTTTACTTCCATTTTTGGCTACGAAGTATTCTGAATCGGAAGTACGTATTCCTGTGAACTCTATTGTTTTAATTGTTTTTTGTAAATCTTTTTCCATGAAGAACTGCCAGAAGTTGCGGAAGATTTGTGCGTGTGATTTTTCTGCCCATCTGATTATTTCTCCATCTATGTTCATTTCAAATTCATGAGTGCTCATTAGTAAATCCTCCTATATTTCTCCTCTTTATATATTAGTTTACTAAATTTTAGTTGGCAAATATAAATAAAGATATTAAATGAATTGGTTCTGTTGCAAAAATTTCTAGAGACTCGCAATTAATTTCCAAATTTCGAACATGACGATACTATTACTCTAAAGAAGGTGCGTGATCAAAGTTAGAAATCAGGTTTAAACCATATTCAAGGAGTAAATTAGTCAACTTTGATAAAAAGTTTTAATTTAGGAATGATATGGAAAAGTCAACTGTATTAAGGTGGAACTTATTATGACCAGTGAACAAGGAAAACAATTAAATGAAATAATCAGTCAACAAGACAGAGTTGTTAAAATGCGGATAGATTACTGAAAGTAATTTTCCAACGTGCAAACATGGCATTTTTGAGGAATCGTACTAATGTTAATAGTTCCACTTATCATTATTTATTTTTGCATTGATAAAAGAAAAGTATTTCATATAGGTTTGCGTTAGATGCATCACTAGTCCCAGTTTCTTTCATGCTGCTATACCAATGGTGTCTAAATCGTCAAAAAAATGTACTACTGTATGGTGTTCTTTTGAGTGCCTTTTTCTCTTTTGTTTTCAAGCCCTTGTTAGTCCTATTGGATTTTATGCAATTTAATAAAGGTATGAATTACCTTTATCTTTTTTTAAATTATTTATTGATCTTATTTCTTGCAACGTTTATAACGAAGGTCTTTTCATATTTAAAAAAGAAAGGAACAGGATAAGCGATATTCAGTACAAATGTATCTTCTATATAAAATCAGTGGACATATCTTTGAGTTCGCTGTTTTTTAATGCCCAAAAAGGTTTTGAAAAAATACCGCAAAATTTTTCAAGAGGAATCGCCGCTTTTTTAAAAGATGAAATCCTTAATCACCCAGCTATTAAAAGTGAAATTCCCTAGAATCCCCGCTCAGCCACACCCTTACCCCAAAAAGGTTTTAAAAGCGGCGTGTATTTGGTTCAGACATTAGACCGACCAATATAGACAGGGTGCGGGTGCCTTCCCCATTGGTAGCCACTTTGTCCTAGTATAGAAAATAGTAAAGCTGTGGCACTGATAGCTATAGATATTTCCCTGATCTACTCGTCTTTCATTCATTCGCTGTTGTCCTGTCCTTTTGCGGCCGTCCTATGACGTTACTTGTGTGCCTTCTATGCGCCCTTGCGTATGTAACTTGTATGGCTGTTATATGAGGCCCCCCAAAAAATTCATAGCGTAAATTAAATAGATCATAGTAGTAACGTTGTAGCTGTCCATTAAACATATAAGTCATCACATAAACTTCAGCAAACCCTTTAAATGCTGCTATAAGGAACAACCAATACATTGCAGTACTCTTTATTACATGTATGAAATTGAATATACAATTATTAACTGCTGGAATCAAGAATTATTAAGGTTAAGCAAACCCCTTCCGTAATTGAGCACACTTACCATTTTGAATGGGCTGCATCTTCAAAAAAGAATGCATTTCTAACCGTTAAAAGTAAACCATTTTATTTTCATTGAACAACAATATCCTCATTATAAGAATTCGTTCGTATATCACAGTAGACTTAGGAGATAGTATGACTAGAACTTTTTGTAGGAAGTGATAGCTATGAGAGCAAATTGTTTCAGTGAGTATGATCCTTTGAAACAAGTTATTTTATGTGAACCACAATACATGAGAATTAAAGACGTGATTAATGAAACACAGAAACATTTTGAAGATGAAGGCATCCATATTAAAACCGCAATGACTCAGCATCATAATTTTGTATCAGCCCTTAAAAAATTAGGAATAGAAGTTATCCTACTCCCTTCCTATAATAAGTATCCTGAGCAAGTATTTACTCGTGATATAGGATTTACACTCGGAGAGAAAGTTTTTGTAGCCGAAATGGGTACAGACATCCGGACAGGCGAAGAAAATGTGCTGAAAGAATGGCTTCAAAACAAACATGTACCTTTTCATAACCTAACAGGAGATCGAATAGAGGGAGGCGATGTCCTATTAGATGGAAATACGATTTATGTTGGAGTTAGTGAACGAACAAACATCGAGTCTATTGAAAAGCTTCAGAAGCTCCTTCCTGAATTTGATGTCATCCCTATTCCGTTTACTGATACCTATCTCCATCTAGATTGTGTATTTAATATCATTTCCCCGAACGAAGCATTGATTTTTCCTGGAGAAATTAATAAAGAGCAATTGAACCTGCTGGCATCTAGATACGATTTAATTGAAGTAACCGAAGATGAGCAATTTACTCTTGGGACGAATGTGCTTTCAATCGGAAATAAGAAAATTATTTCTCTCCCTGTCAATACAAAGGTTAACAAAGAACTGAGAAAAAGGGGCTACGAACTGATTGAGGTTGATATTACGGAAATCATAAAATCTGGAGGAGCATTCAGATGCTGCACCCTTCCTATCGTTAGAGAAAAACTGGATTACCAACATTAAACTAGACAACTTTATGAAGGTGTTCAAGTTTGGCACGCAATCAAAAAGCGCCTCTACAATTACTTGTAGAGACGTTTTTTGATGTTGGTACTACTTATCATACTCTAGAAAAATAAATGTAACGGTTTTCTAAGTATATTTTTACAAATCGTTAACCTTCATCATCTATCAGCGCTGTGAAAACAACGTGACAACTCTATAGCCATTGCTCCCCTTCCACAAATCCATGGCAATTCCTTTAAAAAATTGGATGAATATGAAATAATAAAACAAGTTTTTTATCATTATTATTAGGCGAGAAGACTCCCACCTCAAGGAATATGAAGGGTGATGAATCGCCTTTTTGCACAGTAAAACACTCGTTTGCATGGTATAATATTCCTGTACAAATGATTCTTTGAAAACTGAAGATAGGAGATTCTAGCAGGGAAAACGTCTGCTAAGTAAAATCTTCAACGTTCTAATCGCCTCCACACGCACCGAAGTAGCGAAAACCAAGCAGAGTAGGGCGTGTGGCGAGTTCAACGTACAAAATAGCAACACCGCGCAGGAGGCTAATAAGCCGTCTGTACTGCTAACTGTCGGTGCGACAGGGTTAGCCTGCTAAATAACTAGTGGATACACTGGTGTTCGCAGGAATCCCCCACTTCAAGCTTTAGCTAAGTGGTGGGTAGTTCAATGCTTTAAAATTAGTCAATTTAACATCTTAAGGTTCTACAGTTGAGCACATTTAAAGGTGACTTAGTACCTAAAATAGCCTTCCATATAATATCTACTTTACATGGTTGCACAGTTTACCAATATGCTCCACTTCAACTACTACTGTATCTCCCGATTTCATAGGACAACTCCCTGAAGGTGAGCCAGTAGCAATGACATCACCTGGCTCAAGTGTCATCACTTGTGAAATCCAACTGATAAGGAAAGGGATTGAAAATGACATCTGATTAGTATTCCCATCTTGTACAACTTGTCCATTTAAAGTGGTAACAATTCTTAAATTAGTTGGATCTATTCCTGTGACAATATACGGCCCCAAAGGACCAAAAGTATCAAAACCTTTACCACGCGTAAACTGTGGATCGGTTTGAGTAAGGTCTCTTGCGGTTACATCATTAAAGATTGTACAACCAAAAACATAATCCAATGCCTCTGCTTCTTTTATATTTTTACCTCGTTTACCAATAACAAGTGCTACTTCCCCCTCCATTTCTACCTGGTTGGTTAATTCACTTGATGGAAGAATAATTTCACTCTGATCTGGAATCAAAGAAGACGTTGGTTTTAAAAACAGGAATGGCTCATTGCGATTAGCCTCTCCTCCAGTCTCTTCTGCATGTCCAGCGTATGTCCAGCCAAAATTAATGATTTTCGAAGGGGTCACTGGCTCCAAAATCTTTACATCACTATATTTAACTCTTACATTATCATATTTCAGTTGATTGTTTACAATTTCAGTAAAATCACTAGACAATTGTATAATTTCGTCATCCTCAACAATCCCATAAAATACTTTATCATGGTTTTGATAACGAACAATAGTTTGTACTTTTTGTAATGTCTTCATTTCTAAACGAACTCCTTCATTAACTCCTTTACTAACTAGCTTACCAATAAATCGTACCTACTTGCTAATTAATATTGTCTTTTTTCTTTTTATTAAACCCTACCTTATTTTCTCAAAAAATGCCCGCAATTTTAATTAGCTGTTTGTTGCAACTGTTCTTCATTCTTTTCCTGTTGGACGTACCAAATGAATTTTCCTGTATAACCATAAATTATCGCAAGAATAATAGAAACAAAGCTTAACCACATAAATGGAGTATAAGAAAAGGTGGAAATGCCTAGAATCCCCGCCATGAAAATCCCATTGTCAGACCACGGGATCATACCAGAGGTTAATGTCCCCCCGACTTCAGAGTTTCGTGCTAATACTCTTCGATCAATATTTAATCTGTCATAGCTTTCTCCCATAATCTTAGGAGTTAAAATTAATGAAACATACATAGCACAGCCAAAAACATTAGCAAAGAATGCTACAATTAAAGTGGATAGGGTTACATTCCCAGCTGATGTTAAGTAAGCCTGAAACTTGGAAACAATCACTTTGAGTACTCCTAAATGTTCCAACAGACCACCAAATCCTAATCCAAATATAATTACAGCGACCGATCCAAGCATTCCTTCCATTCCACCACGATTAAGAAGGTTATCCATAAATTCAATACCAGTATTAATGGAGAAACCGCTGTAGGCAGTACCTACAGCATCGGTAACATCCATACCCTGGAACACTGCTGCCCAGATAGCTCCAAGCAGAGCTCCTGAAGCAATTGTAGGAACAGAAGGTTTTTTCATAGCAAGCATGACAATAACAAATATAGCAGGAACCAACATCCAAATGTGAATATTAAATGTATTAAGTAGTGCTGACTTCAGAAACTCTACTTTTTCTAAATCAGCACCTTCTCCGCCATATATAAATCCTGCGCCAGTAAAAAGAATTGCAGTAATAAGGTAGGCAGGAATGTCTAAGTATAACATAGCACGCACGTGTGCAATAACTTCTACTTTTGAAAGGGATGCTGCAAGTACAGTACTATCAGAAAGCGGAGAGAGTTTATCTCCAAAGTATGCTCCAGAAAGAACGGCACCCGCTACAAGGGGAAGAGGCATATCTAGTCCTTCTCCAATTGCCATCATAGCGATTCCAGCCGTTCCGACCGTTCCCCATGATGTACCTGTCGCCAAAGATGTGATTGAGCAGATAACTAATGTAGCTAATAAGAAAATACTTGGATGAATAAATTCCAATCCGTAATAAATAAGCGTTGGCACTACTCCCCCTGCAATCCAGGTCCCAATAAGTGCGCCAACTGCAATAAGTATCAATATTGCCTCAAGCCCATTTGAAATGCCTGTTGTAATGGCTTTCTGTAATTCTTCATAGCGAAATCCTAATCTCAATCCAAGTAAAATTACGATAAACCACGAAATAAAAAGCGCCAACTGGATTGGTAAATCAAAAAATGCAGTAAACGAGAAAACAATTACTAAAAACAATCCTAATGTACAAATGATTTCTAAAATAGATGGTAATCGTATATCCCTCACCCGTATCCCTCCAATAATAAAATGATTTTACAATATTTTAATCAAAAGATTTTTTTCTCGTTATCTATTAACTATGAATATACTAGATTAGTAGAAATACTAGTGTTACTTCCGATCAAAAAGAGAGCCCCCTGCAATTCCTGGATTAGTCATTTCGTAAGGATTCAAAATCAAATCAAGTTCCTCCTCTGTCAGTACATCATACTGAAGACAAAGCTCTCTTACAGATTTACCTTTTAAAATGGCCTCTCTTGCTATTCGCGAGACTACTTCATATCCTAAATGAGGGTTGACGGCTGTAATAATTCCTACACTCTTTTCCACATATCTCCTCATTCTATCTTCATTTGCCTCGATACCCTTTAAACAATAATCTGTAAAGCTTCTGAAACCGTTATTCATAATACTAATGGATTGTAGTAAGTTAAAAACAAGCACAGGTTCCATTACATTTAATTCTAGCTGTCCAGCTTCAGATGCCAGGCAAATCGTATGATCATTTCCTATTACCTGAAAAGCAATTTGATTAATAAGCTCTCCCATGACTGGATTGACCTTTCCTGGCATAATGGAGGAACCAGGCTGACGCGCCGGTAAATGAATTTCTCCCAACCCCGCCCTTGGCCCGGATGCCATTAACCGAAGATCGTTTGCAATTTTGGACATATTAATCATACAGACCTTCAATGCAGCAGACACCTCTGTATAAGCATCCGTGTTTTGGGTTGCATCAACAAGATGCTCTGCACCAACAATAGGAAGTCCACTAATATCTGCTAAGTATTCTACAACATGTTTAATATATCGAGGTTCTGCATTTAATCCTGTTCCTACAGCTGTTGCTCCCATGTTGACCTCGTATAAATGCTGGCATGTTTGTTCAATACGCTTAATATCACGTTCCAATACACGGCCATACGCTTCAAATTCTTGGCCAAGACGAATTGGTACAGCATCTTGGAGGTGAGTGCGTCCCATTTTTATAACATGATCAAATTGCTTGGCTTTACTTTTGAAAACATGCACCATGTCATTCATCGTATCAAGGAGCTTCCTTAGTAAATTAAGAGTTGAAATATGAATAGCTGTAGGAAACACATCATTTGTAGATTGTGACATATTTACATGAGTGTTTGGACTTAAACGTTGATATTCTCCTTTTTGATAACCAAGTAGTTCAAGAGCACGATTTGCAATAACTTCATTTGTATTCATGTTCATAGATGTACCAGCGCCACCCTGAATTGGATCAACAATAAAATAATCGTGCCACTTCCCTTCCAATATTTCATCTGAGGCTTGAATGATAACTGCACCGATTCCTTCATATAAACGTTTTACATCCATATTGGCTAATGCGGCTGCTTTTTTGATCATAGCTAGAGCTCTAATCATTTCTTCATGGATCCTGTATCCTGTAATGGGAAAATTTTCCACTGCCCGCAGCGTTTGAATTCCGTAATATACATTTTTCGGAACTTCCCTTTCACCAAGAAAATCACGCTCAATACGGTATGTTCGATCATTAACCTCTATGTTTTTCATCAAGTCCTCTCACTTTCATTCTGTATTTTGATTTTTACCCATTTATGGTATTTATTAACTTTTATATAAATGAAGATTCTATCCGCTTTTACCTAAAAACATATTAGTATTTCGCTTTCATTCACTTACTATTTTTACCATTTATAAAACTAAGCTATTGTTTTCCTGAATTTGCAGATCATTAGCTATAGGTGTCTCCATCCTTTTTTTCACTTGATCCAAGTCATTTGTTTTGCCTAATACCCACATCAGTTTCGTGACAATCGCTTCTGTGTTCATATTCCCTGAGGAAATAATAAGTTTTTTAGACAGCTTTCTCCCTACTTCATATCGTTGTAAATCAGTTCCCTCCTCAAGACATTGAGTGGTAATCACAACTGCAATCCCAGCTTCTATTAGTTCATGGATCTTTTGAAGTAGATTTCTCTTTTTAAATGGAATACCACCATTTCCGTAACTTTCTATTACAACACCTCGATAAGACTGTTTGATATAATCAAAAACCTCTGGTGTAATCCCTGGAAAAAGCTTTAAAACAAACACATTACTGCACATAGAAGTATCCAGTTTGACTACATTGCTTTCATTTACTGGGATATTTTCTAAGTAGTAAACTTCCGATCCCTCTATATGAGCGATGTAGGGGGAATTAATACTCATAAAGGCATTGTAACTCTTTGATCTTACTTTAACGACTCTAGTTCCACTAATCACCTTTCCATCAAAAACAGCATAAACCCCGCAAACCTTCTCACAAGCAAACCTAATAGCATCCATCATATTCTTCTTCGCATCAGTTTCTTCAAAACTAATAGGAACCATAGATCCTGTTACGATAACCGGCTTTGCTAGATCTTGGAGCATATAGGAAAGTGCCGCTGAAGTATACCCTAAAGTATCCGTGCCGTGGGTGATAACAAAACCATCATACTCGTTATACTTGTTATAGATAGTTTGAGCAATTTCCACCCAGTATTCCGGTTGCATATTTGTACTATCAATATTCATTAAAATAACACTATGAAGCAATAATTCTTCCTTATATTCAGGCAAATAACCGACCAGGTCTTTATCTGTAATTCCAGGGGTAAGTCCATCTTCCCCTTGAACTGAAGCAATAGTACCGCCTGTTGTTAGTAAAAGTATTCTTTTCATAATTACTTCCTTCCTAATCTTTTCGTAAGTAATTTCTTTGCTTTCTAATCTGCGAAACTATAATGGATGTTTCTCATTTCTGAATTTATCGCGTACTTTTCTATTAAAAATTAGTTTATTAGTTCTCGATTCGCGAACAAACATGCATAATTACCCATTTATTAACTACTTTTAAAAAAATATAATGATTTTCAACCTTTTTAAAAATAGAAAAATACACTTTATAAACCAAGAGGAAAGATTCCTCTTGTCATTTAGAGCTAGAAAAATAGTTTCACTGCCCTATATTTTTTTATCAGATTTCGGCAGTTTCATGTCATAGGCGATAGGTGTCGTCATAATCTTCTTCACCTTTTCGCAATCATTTGACTGACCTAAAGCCCACATTAGTTTCGGAATAATTGCTTCTGTATTCATATCCCTTGTACGAACAATCATATTCTCTGACACTTTCCTACCAACTTCGTACAAGCCCAGGTCTTCACCTTCTTCAAGTACTTGCGTTGTAAAGACTACCGTTATCCCTGATTCGATAAGTTCATGTACTTTTTGAACTAAGCTTCTTTCTTGACAGGGGATTCCACCTGTTCCAAAGCTCTCAATAACGACTCCTTTATATAGTTTTTTTATATAATCAAATAGTTCAGGTTTAGTCCCAGGGTGAAGCTTTAATAAAAAGACATCCGGGCAAACCGATGCATTAAATTTAATTTTTTTATGTTTTGGTAAGGAAATCGGCCTCTGATATAACACTTCCGAATTATTGACACGAGCTATATATGGAAAATTAATGCTTTCAAAAGCATCATAGCTTATCGTCCTTAATTTAACCACTCTTGTTCCGATTATTGCCACCCCACCAAAAACAGTAAAGACACCGCCTATATCTTCACACGCAAACCGAATAGCATCACTAATATTTTTCTTAGCATCAGTTCTCTTGTAATTAATCGGAATTTGAGATCCTGTTATCACAACAGGTTTGACAAGATTTTGTAGCATATAAGAAAGGGCTGCGGACGTATAAGCCATTGTATCTGTCCCGTGAGTTATAACAAATCCATCATACATATCATAATGCTCATAAATAGTTTCTGCTATTTTCACCCAGGATTCCGGTTGCATATTCGTACTGTCAATATTCATTAAAGTTTTACTTTCAACCTTATATCGATCATTTTGTTCAGGCAAATAATTAGCTATTTGCTCAGCGGAAATTTCTGGGTATAGCCCTTCTTTCCCTGGCACAGCTGCAATAGTACCTCCAGTAGTTAGCATAAGTATTTTTTTCATAGGGACTCTCCTCACTACATTTCATTACTCTTTTTTTTATGAACTCACCTTTTTTAAAAAGAGCTAGACATTAAGTCCATTATTTTTTTGCATATGTAACTAGAACATTAAGCCCCCTACTTTACTATGGACTGTTTAGTTTTTTCATAATAGAATTTCCATATCGCTTGTTTTCCTATAGTGTTATACTCGTTTTCTCAAAAAAGTGCCTACTTAGTAACGAAACATATAAAAATACTTATTAAGTTTAGGACAAATGAAATGTAAATTTGAGATTAACTGAATTCGCTTTCATTTAGAAACTCTAAAAATACGCATTTTGAGAACTTGTATTCACATTATAGGAAATAATCAGTAAAATAGCAAGATGATTAATTCATAACGCGAACAAATTAATTTCCTGCACCTGCAACCATCAATAACCAATGTTATAATAAAGTATAAGTTCTAGGAGGTTATGAAAATGTTAAAGCGATTAACTGAACTAAGAAAAAGTAGAAAGTGGTCAATGCAATATATAGCCGATCAACTTGGAATTGCCAAAAGTACTTATGCAGGATATGAATCTGGTTATCGAGAACCTTCGCTGGAAACAATAAAAAATATCGCTGAACTATTTAAAACATCCGTTGACTATTTATTAGAACGAACAGATGATTCATACTTCAATCCGAAGGAAGAACCAGTTGAAGTCAATTATCCTGTTGATTTAACAGATAATAAACAATTAGTTAATATTAAACTAGCAATAGACAAAAAAATCATCACTTCTGAAGAGCTATATCATTTTATTGCATTTATACGTGCAAAACGGGAAATTGAGGAAAACGGACTTTAAATGATTCAATCTTCTTTCCTCCAGTTAGGAAGTTAATAGTATATAATTTGTTCCAAATATGCTTTATTAGTATTTCAATTCTGCTGTGACTGTCTTTCCTCTATTTGACGTCTCTTCTAGAGAGAAAACTACTAGTAAAAAACTTTTTAATTCCTTGATACTCCCCAACTATTATCTTTATAGCATCTTTACTTTTTCTAAATAAACAATCGATTCTTAGTAAATATTTAATCATTTAATCTCTTGTTACATACAATCACCAAAGTCAGCTAAATTCCATAACGTTATTTTAATAATGCCGTTATCTATTTTAAAATTATGAAAAATATTTATATCTACATAACGCAAGAAATGAAAAAAGGCTTCTCAAAAATTTGGTCTGCTTATTTATTTCATTGGTCATTGGAGCAGTGGAATGGTGGTTCAAGAATGAAATGCCTTTGCCAGCTCGTGTCATGGCAGAATAAACGGGGGCTTTGTTAGATAGGAATCTAGAATAAAAAACTGCACCTCGAATTGTCAGTGTCTAACAATCGGGGTGCAGTTCAACTAATTATATCGTAGTTTTTTATCGGCTTTATCATGCAAAATTGCGTTTAAAATGAAGAGCAAGCATAAGAACATATTGTTGTCATAAAAGATAATACTATCTTCTCATTTATTTTTTTGAATGGGTAAATTCTTTTCCAACAGGAAGTTGTAAGCTGGATACCATGTTGTTAATAGCGCTAAATAGAGCTTTTACTGAAGAAGTCATGATATCAGTGTCAATTCCGCATCCCCAATATACCGTACCATTCTTAGCTGTGATTCCTACATAGGATACAGCGTTTGATCCTGAGCCTATTTCTAACGCATGCTGCTTATAGACCAAATTGGTATAGTCGATATCCAGTTTGGTTTGAAGGGCATTGCTGATAGCATCCAGTCTTCCATTTCCCATACCCGAAAATTCATGTTCTTCGTTATTCAGCCGGATTGATACAATCGTTTCGTAATGGCCATTTTCAGTATATTTATAACGGATAAATTCAACAGGAGTGTTGATATTCACATATTCATTCATGAAAATGTCATAGATTTCATTCGGCATAAGTTCCTTGTGCATATGATCTGAAACATTTTTCACACTATATCCGAAGCTCTCGCGCATTTCGGAAGGTATATCAATTCCATACGTTTGCTGAAGAATATAACCGATTCCGCCCTTACCGGATTGACTGTTGATTCGGATAATGTCTCCTTCATATTCTCTTCCAATATCCATCGGATCAATTAATAGATAAGGTACAGTCCAATACTGACGTTCTTCTTCCTCGCGCCATTTCATGCCTTTAGCAATGGCATCTTGATGGGAACCTGAAAATGCAGTAAAGACAAGCTCACCGCCATATGGGTGTCTTTCGTGAACCTTCATTCTTGTTAATTTTTCATATTTAGATATAATCGCAGGGATATTTTCAAAATTCAGCTTTGGATCTACCCCGTGTGAAAACATATTTAATGCAAGTGTTACGATGTCCACATTTCCTGTTCTTTCTCCATTTCCAAACAATGTTCCCTCGACTCTTTGCGCTCCTGCAAGCATTCCTAGCTCGGCATCTGCCACCCCAGTTCCTCTGTCATTGTGTGGATGAAGCGATAGGATTACATTATCTCGGTAGTTTAGATTGTCACTCATATACTCAATTTGACTTGCGTAAACGTGAGGCATGGACATGGATACAGTAGCTGGTAGGTTAATAATTACCTTGTTATCAACTGTCGGCTGCCAAATATCAAGTACCTTATTACAAATCTCAAGTGCAAACTCTACTTCTGTACCTGTGAAGCTTTCAGGAGAATACTGAAATTGGAAATTCCCTTCGGTTTCAGCAGCATATTTCTTAAGCATTTTTGCTCCAGTTACAGCAATATCAATAATTTCTTCCTTAGGTTTTCTAAACACTTGCTCACGTTGTGCCACCGATGTGGAATTGTACAAGTGCACCACTGCTTTGTTCGCACCCTGTAACGCTTCAAATGTTTTTTTGATAATATGTTCTCTGGACTGTGTCAAAACTTGTATTGTCACATCATCCGGAATCAAATTTTCTTCAATTAATGTACGTAAAAATGTAAATTCGGTTTCCGAAGCAGCTGGAAAACCTACTTCGATTTCCTTGAAACCTACTTGTAAAAGCAACTGAAAATATTCTAACTTTTCCTCTAGACTCATTGGGACGACCAAAGCCTGATTTCCATCGCGAAGATCCACACTACACCAGGTAGGAGCTTCTGTAATATACTCCTTTTCTGTCCATTTCAAGCTTTGAACTGGAGGCATAAAGTAACCTCTAGAATATTTATTGATATTTTTCATCCTGACTCCCACCTTTTCATAATAATTGTTCGTTTATCTAAAATAAAAAAAGCCCCGTCTCTAAGAAATATAGAGACGAGGCATTGCTCGCGGTACCACTCTAATTGATTAATCATAATTATATTAATCCACTCATTTTCGGTGGCAATCACCACCTATCTTCATAACGGTAGAAAACCGACATCCCCTACTGATTATGTTCAGGGAGTAGCTCTTGGACGAGTTCAAAGGTTATAACTACTGATTCTCACCAACCATCAGCTCTCTGAAAAGTTTATAAATCCTTTTACTATTTCCAATCCTTGCTTATTATTATGTAATTAAATATGATAATATATCGATAAACTCAAGTTGTCAATATTGAATTTACTGAAAATAAAGATTAGTAAAAATTTATTTTACTTCTTTTTTAACAACGTGAGAACTATCCCAACGATAGCTCTTTCCTTTCTCTCACATTTTTATATACCTCTAAAATGGATGACCTCTTCTAACGGGACACGGGTAGATCTTGTCTGGTTATACGGATGGTCTTCATCTGCATATCCCAGCATAATGCCTACATGGACCAATCCGTTAAAGAAGCATCTAAACATAAAAAGACCGCAACAGGCGCGTTGAAGAAGGCGAAATTATTCTTCCAATTGGCTTCGCGGGCTTCTTGATCATCCCGTTCAATCCCCATTGCCTTAAACGATGCTGCGTATGCTTGATTCATGCGTTCCTGTATATAGTCCGGCCACTCTTTCGGAACTGGCATCTCCTGCTGGCCCGGTTCTCCATTTTCATAAGATTGAAGATAAGCTGACCTTAACTCTTCTAGCGTTTCTCCCGCAGCTACATAAATCTCCCAAGGCTGTGAATTCGCCCACGACGGTGCCCGAGTCGCATCGTCAAAGACTTTCACAAGCGTCTCCTTTGATCGTATCTTCCTCTATAAGTTTTTTGAGATTATCTTAAAAAGGTGCCTAACCCTCAAGAAGGTAATGCATTAAAGCATTGAGGCAGACACCAGAATCTCTAAATCGATCCTAAGATTTATCTTTGTAATAAAACGGACTTAAATTCATAATCAACTTTTGGAACAGATCAATATCTTCCTCACTATAGTTTTCCATAAGAAAAGTAAGAAACTCTTCTTGGCGCGCTTGTCCAAGTGATATTCGATATAGAGATAAGATTTTTAATAACCTTTCTAGAGTGCTGATATCTTTGCTATATGGATATTGGTAGATAATCCTTTCAATTTTAACAGCGTCTTCTACATCCTCCATTAACCAGAAAGGAATGATATCACAATGTTCTCCCTTTTCCCCCTTATAACTTGCTTCGAATAGTTGATTCCAAATTGGCTGAGTATTATCAAATCTAGTTTGCGCATATTTATTCGCAACATTTTGCCTTATCACGAGGCCTTTGTAACGATTAATTCTTCCTTCTCGTTGTTCTAGTTCTACAGGGTTACTTGGCAGATTCCAGTGAACGATTTTTCGGCAGTACCAGTGAAAGTCAAGGCCCTCTTGACCGATTGAGGTCGTACTTAACACGAATGGGCGGAACGGAGAGTTAAACGCTTGTCTCATATCATCCGTTCTTCCTTGGGATTTCTCATCTGTTTTCCGGTTTGAGAAGCTAACAGCAAAGTGTGTCCTTAAATTAAATCGGTGCTGATCATTTTTGTTTAGAAAGGCACTTTGGGTATCGACCTTGAAACTAGCCGAACGTAAATTAAGTGTATCTCTGATTAGGCCACCAGCCTCTTTAATAGACTCTACACTTACAGAATGTAAATTATAATTTTCAAGAATCATGTAGGTATATTCATCTAAAACAGATTGGAGATTTCCGTCCGCACAATACTGCATGACTTTTCGCCAGTAATCCAATTTTTTTTGATAAGTTAAATCAATAATACTGATTGATTCAGGGAGATTAAATTTATTCCGAAATTCATCAGCAATTAATAATGCTAAATCTAATTTTGCTCTTGATATCTTCTCTTCTTCACCATGAAAGTAAGTAGATAATGTACGAAGAGCAATTACTGCAGGAGATCCAAGAATCTGTATTGCTAATACATCTACTAAATCGTCAGGTATTTTTCCTAATAGAAAATGTTGAGGATTAAATACTCCTTCTTTTAAGTAATAAAAATGGTCTAAAAATGCACTGTCACCAGAAGCATTCTTCGTTTCAAACTCGGTATAAACTTCCGTATGTTCAAACCAGCTAACTACTTGCTCGTTATAATGTAAGATATCCATTAATAGTGGCGCAGCCCAATACCAACCATAATCTACAGTTTCATCATCACTAACCTGAAATGGTTTTAGTTGTTCTATATAAGGAATTAGCTGCTTTTTCGCCATCATCATAAGCTCTTCATAGCTTTCCGCTTCCACAAGTTGATTCCTGGACAGAATATCCTGTGCAAATGTGATACAAGGGTACAAAAGAGTCATGTTTGACATTGAAGCAGGCCGTTTCTTACGTTTAGTTTTTGTTGTTTGAAACGTTAAACGCCCTTTTGGATTACGCTGCTGCCCTTCCTTCGCAAAGTACTGGAGTTTTTGTTTATCCTTTTTTTTCGTAGGTAACTTTCCAATTGTTCTTCGTTCGGCTTCATAGGAAACGAGTGTTGATATCATTCTCGGTACCATTTCCCAATGTGAAAAAACAAGATACTTTGAAAAGCTCTTACTTCCCTTAAAGGCACCTCGTAATTCATAATATGGATTCGATGGTGGTACCCAAAGTAGTTTTTCGCTATTTTGCTCGAACACGTCTTTTAGTAGCTCTCGAAACAGTGCGTTCGGATAATTCAATTGCTGATATTGATTGATTTTCTTTTTCTCAAGCCAAATCTCTGGATACTTCCTCACCATTTGTTGGAGTTCATTTGAAGCAATAATCCACTTTTCCAGATTCTTTTTCAATTTATATTTTTCCATAAACGAGAACATATAGGGGACGGATTTGTAATATTCCATTGGTGAACTAACATTCTTCGTTAATTCCTTAAGAGTATTGGTGATTTTTTCAGCTGCCACATAGGCGGAAATATCCTTTTCATTCACAGATACAGCTTTCACCTTTGACGTATCAATCATGGCATTCCCATCTTTTGAAACACTTACCCGCTCTGTTCTACACATGATACCTCGTAATAAACTCTCCACACTTTCTTTCTTCTCAATGGTATTTTCAGAAAGCAAAGCATCCTGTTTCACAAGTGAGTCCGTATACATTCTCCACTTCTCTATAAAGGACTGAAACGACTCCTCATGATTAACTAAAAAGTGAATCACTTCTTCAAATTCTTGATAATGGTCTTCTCCATCTGCCAGCTCTTCCGATGTGGAATACAGCTTATAGGGTGTCGCTGAAAGTAGAAGAATCCGTAAATCCTTCCGAGCAAAAAATTTATCAGCAATCACCTGTACATCATTGCCTAAATCATGATGGCTAATTAATGTTTTAAAACGCTGGAATTCGTCTAAAATCACAAAATCAGGATGTAGACACTGAATACTAACCTCTACAGTAATCTGTCTCAATTGCCCGATCAACCGACGAATCTTTCTCTTTTCTACATGAACCCTGTTCTGACAAATTTCAATGATTTGGTGTAATATCGTCTCTCTATTCGTCTCTATTTCTGCTTCAAATGCATTAGCCATTTCATCATTCAACTCTTTTTCATAACGACTGGCAATGCATTCTTCACCTTCCGGATGGACGTACCACCGTTCCCAATTATTCTTCTCAACGTCAAGACGTAAAAGGTCTGATAACTCAGCTTCAAAGCCTTCTAGTTTTGACATTCTTTTTAATAATAGATAGAGAACAACTCGTTCCCGAGCCATTCCACCACCATCTGTTAGATAAAAAGAAGTATTCGGAGTTAACGGAATAAAATTTAGATAGAAATCCTCTACATGTTCTTGTTTAAACGACTTGATAGGTAGCATCGTTAAGCGTGATTCAGTTGTTTTCTCGATATTGTCATTTTTAAATATGTGAAGTTTCTTTAAATTTTGACTTGCGATGCTTTGGTTTGAGCAAATGTACACTACGTTCAAGTTTTTCTTCCCTTGATGATAATAATAATCTGAAAGCTTTGCAATCACGCCTTTTGCAATCAGGGTCTTCCCTAACCCCACTTCATCGGCAACCAAAACCCTATTTTGTTCTGTTTCGGTGCTAGTCATTACATTGAATACCCTTTCGACTGTAGCAAGCTGAAAATCTTTTAAGCTATTCAGGACATGATTGACTTTGGTCGTAAACTCGCTAGTCACCGTGTTATGTTCCTTACTTTTAACTTCCATCATTTCCTCCAAAACTGTTACCTAGCAAATTTTGAAAACTCTTCATATAAACTCTTAAAGTCTTTTGGGACAATCTCTTCTTCATCCGCAAAGAACTCCATCACATCGCCAATCGTTTTAAGCTTGAATGGTTCATTCGCTGCTGCTTTTAACATTTTCTCGAACATATCCTTTTTAATGACAGGATTTCTACTAAGACTCACAGATTGATCGGTTTCTTTAGGCTCCAGCTGTGCTTCCAGAAAATCCATTACAGAACCATCACCAAGAAGGAAATTCATATATGCAAGAAAGGCCTGTTTATTTGAAATAATCGCTTTTAGGATGTTTTTCTCGCGGTTCTCTGGAATATTGCTGACATTTATTTTGAGAAGTATTTTTTCAGATTCTTCCATATACCTGCATTCAAAAACAAAAAAGCGTGTAATCTCTTGTTCCGTTAATTTTTCAAATGAGAGATAGGGTTTATACTCCCTCTTTAAACCTGATGTTGTTAATGGATACACTGTAATTGACATATCCTCTAACATTACGATTTCTTCAGACTCCACAATCAAATTGTAATGTTCACCATTTTTAATCACGTTTCCATGGATGGATAATTTACAGAGTTCACGTATTTTCTGCTCTAACATTTTTTTAGCCTGTTTTGTTTCATCCACTTCTTGGTCTTGATTAGTGCTTGGGATAAATGGTTCGAAATACTGTTTCTTTTCATCCTCTGGTAATAAATCTCGTACTACATCACTGACTTTGAGATAGTTGGAATCCACGGAAAGCTTTACTAAAAATTCTACATTTCCGTGAAAAGCATTATAGGAACAATTTGCTGAACCTAGATACACATCCGTTTGTTGATCGTGTTCGCCAATATAAACCTTCGCATGTATATCCTGCTCTTTGTGATTAGCATCTTCGCTATCTATGATTTTTTCCCCTTCAACAATTAACTCTTTTAAATGATAAGCTTGGATTCCTTCCAATGTATTTCGTTTGAGCTTCAAAAGTTCTTCTTGCCTGCTAAATAAGTATGTATTTGTTTTTCCCCTGTTTCTGTAGTTCAAGTTTTTAACGGTTTGATCAGTCAAAAATGGCGAGATGATAAGAAGATTTTCATAGTCGGTTTGTAATAGATCTTGCTCGTAAGCATAGTTAGGAATGCCAATTGGATAAAAATCAATTGATTGAAATAAGCTTTTTCTGTCGTCCTTTAAATCAAACTCTACCTTATACAGTTCTTTAGTAAATTCCTGTGATCCATCAAAATCAGCCTGTTTTATTAAATAAGTAACAAAATCCACAAGTGGTTGATTGCTTTTTATTTTTCTCGTTCCTACAGTGCCGTCAACACACATGGATACATCCCAGCTTCTATCGAATGTAAGATTTCTGCTGAGGACAAGTAAGCGAAACTTTACATCCTTTTGATTTCCTTGATGAACATACCGCAAAATCCATACTTTCGGATGAAATGAGTATGGATTATTATTCACTTGGGTAATCATGTTTTCCAACAAAGCGTAAAGTGGGTATTGTGCCTTAGGAACATGAATTTTCCCTTTCTGACAATACACTTTGATATGCTCTGTTGATCTCCTAAGCGCTTCTATTAGGTATATCCTATCCCTTTTTTGCGATACTTCAACCGATTGCGCAAAACTTAACGCAACAGGAATTCCTAAGAGGGCCTCTAACTCCAAAGAATAAGTTGTACCAATAGCCCTACTCAACTGGTAACCATCAGGAGGTGCCATGAGAGTTCCATAATCAAGTCGGTCTTTATCAGGTCTAAACATTTGATTCTAGCCCCCGTTTAATATCTTCCAAAATGGTTTTAACATTACTCCATCGATAAGTGAGTTTTCCTAATCCAATCCATTGATTATTTGCTTGATGATTGATTCGCAATTTGGCTCTCCCGCCCTTAAGGTAAACCTCTCGCTTCCTGATCCACTCATCTATCTCATCTGTATAGTCATAATCTCTCGATTTTACAAAATCAATCCATCGCTTCACAAATGTTCTAGTTGCATCGTCTGGATTTGTCTTATGAAATAATACAGTTGTATCCCAGCGTTCAAAAAGAAACTCATTTTTCATATGATGACACCATTGTTCCCATCGATCTTCCACAATTTCATTAGTTCTATCATTGAGTTTGTTAAAAATGACATTAAACCGAATATTTGCTCCGTACATGATTTGTGCAAAATCTAATGCGAGCTGAAACATTTGCTTCAGTTCTTCTGGAAGCCGTGGAAGAATCGCTGTTACAGCTTCGATTGACTTGAAATCGTCAACCTTATGTAAATGATTTAAAGATAATAAGTGTGCCAAAAGAGAATGTGGAACAGCTAAACGTATCGTTTCTCGTAAGAATTCTGCCTCTCTTTTAGCTAAGTGAATAGATAGTGTTTCCATCCATTTTTCTGGAGGTGGACAGACATTCCAAAAAGATTGAAACCTATTATCTAAAATAGCATCTCTGTCATCCCCAAGCTGATCTTTCTCAGCTGCTTTTAGTTCCTGTGTTGTTTTTAATTTATTTGCAATAACCTCATCTAAAAGCTCCGCATACTGATTAAGCGTCACGTCGAGCTTGCAAATCTTATACTTTCGTAAGGCATACCAGTAGACTGAAGATGGCTTTCGTTGCAAGTCTCCTCTTGAATCACGACCAATTATCCCAAGTTCGTTATTTCCTTCAGAGAGAACATCAATAAACTTGTATTCAAGTTCATGTAATTGCTTTATAAAATTTTTACTAGTGACATTCCTTGACTCTAAATATTGGATAATCCAAGGTATAAGTAGTAAATATTTTGCCCTGGTCTGGATCGTGGAGATACCTGGAAATAAGTAATCTGATAGGCGATCTCTAATGGTCCCAATACCAAGCTCATCAACTGCCCCTTGCTCCTTAAGAGAATCAAGAATGGTCATCACTTTATCCCGATGGTCACTTGAAAAATCAATCCAACCAATTTGCAGCATGATAATTCTCCTTAGTAATTTATCGTTTAGAAATACAATAATTTCTGTTAAATCCTATCATTAATTTTAGCATAATTTGACACAAAAATGACCTGACCCCCAACACGGTATGCCTACCGCACTGGAGGTCAGGCACCAGAAAAGTGGTTGTACCAATCTTCCGACTGAAATGAATCTCAGCCCTTGTCCTTCTCTAACAAGTCAAGAAGTACATTTACCACTTCATCTAGGTTTTTACAATCTGTCAATTGGACTTCACAACAAGAACCATTCCAGAACTTTTGAACAGAAGCGGATAATGATTTGATTGAATGCGATGGCAACATAGGTCTCACGTAGTCCTCTTCTCTCATCAAAACAATTCGAAGACTCTTCTTATTAAAAATAAATTGAGCCTGTTTTTTACTTTCTCCTTTTCTTAAACCTATATAATATTTCGTCGCGTTAAATTCAGCATCTGAATAAGATTCTTTCACCTTGCTTCGAATTGAAAGATAAAGGGTTCTAATCTTTTCGATCGCATATTCCATTAATATTTCTTCAGTGTACTCTTTTTTCACTTCTTCGTCTGCGTCTGCATCGATATTCATCACGGAGTATTCAACATTTTCAAAATCAGGTTCAAGTGTAAATACGATGTCCCTGCCGTCGCTATATTTTTTTAGGATTAATAGTTTCACCGTATTACCCCATTCTGAATAAGTTTCCATGATGTCAGGTAATTCTTTTTTCTCTCCATCAATAATAATCAAAATGTTTCGGCTGTTTTCCACAGTATCCTTCATGAATTTATAGAGTTCTTTTTTCCCAATCAAACTCCTGAACTTTTCAGTGATTTCCTTATCCTCCTGTACAAGGGAATAGAGCTTGTTTATTAATTCATCCTGGCTTTTACGGTTATTAAAAAACGCAAAGAATTTTGTAATTTGCGGGAAGATATGACCATAAAAATTATGTTGACTTAACTCAGCTTCAACAATATAAAAAACAGGATTATTTAAATCAGCTAGATCGAACAAAAAACCATCTGGTATGCTCCCGCCAAGTGATTTTCCTTCAATTTTCTTTTTAGCATCAATATAAATAGAACGTAGACAAAAAAATAATTCAGCGTTTAGGACCACGTCTCTTTCTAATTCACTTTCTCTGCTATAGGCGACTTCTGAAAAACGTTGATTCTGATAGTACACACTCATATTCGTTAACTCCCTTTAAAATATAGTCATCCATTTTGCATTAAAAATTAACTTAGATTTGGTGCTGAAAATTTTATCCTTTAACAGCAGGCTTCAGTATCTGGTTAACCAGATACTCAGCATCCTTCCCAACACCGCCAAGTAAGGCTGAACTTCGGCTATGCAACCATGGTAACCCAATAAAATAAAACCCTGTTACAGGAGTTACTCCTCTTTCATGGATTGGAAAGCCTGTTTGATTGAATAGATTGCTAATATGAATCCATTGATAATCTGCCTGAAAGCCCGTTGACCAAATCACATTACTAACCTTTAATTCTGTGTCATCTTGAAATTGGAAAGTATCATCTTGAATAGAGATGGTCCTAGGTTTTAGCTTTATTGTCTTATTATCAAGCAATGGCTTTAGTTCTGAACCTAAAATGGGATCCTTTAGTTTTCGAATCTTACTTCCAATAAAAGAGTCTTTACCAGCGCTGTATAACCCAAGTTTATCAATATACAAAAAAATACTCTTGCCTCCCACATCTAATGGGATAAATTTCAATTTATGACCAACAGAAAGATAGACGTCTCTTTCTCTCGATAACTCGACTGCAATTTGTGCCCCTGAATTACCGCCACCGATGACTAGCACGGAACCCTTTTGAAGCTGATCTGGATTTTTATACTCAGAGGAATGCAGCTGGAGGACATTGCTAGAAAGAAACTGTGAAAACCCTGGAATAAACGGTTTCTGAAAAGGGCCGGTCGCAACAACAACCTTTTTGCTATGAAGATCCCCTCTGTTTGTCACAACATGAAAGCCGTCTGTTACTTGATGTAATTTCCGAACGTCTGTTTGGTGCTGAATGGGAAGCTGATTTTCTTCTGCGTAGGCCTGCAGATAGTTCGCTACTTCGTCCTTTGTTGGATACAAATTCTTTGTTCCGTTAAATTTAGAACCCGGCAGTGCACTGTAGAAATTGGGTGTAAACAATGTCAACGAATCGTAACGCTTTCTCCATACTTCTCCCACTTCACTGCCTTTATCAAGGATGATAAAAGAAAGTGCTGTCTTTTTCAGATAATATCCAAGAGAAAGTCCTGCCTGCCCTCCTCCAATAATGATTACATCATATTGACTCATATTCACAATTGCTCCTCCGCTTGGAATCTTTGGTGCCAGGCACCCGTCGAAACAAAAAATCCCCTCGCTGTATTTGATTCACACGAGAGGATTTTACTAAGGTTTCGTATTTTGTCTATCGCTAAAATTGTTTTTCAACAGTATCCATTGTTGCTCTTATACCAACGAAATAAGGAACAACAGGATGTTCACAGTAACTGTTCTAAGAAAATTCAGGTGCCAGTCGGCTGTAAAAGTCCTCAGCGGCACTGTAGCCTTGTTGTCTGAGGTACCAGTTGTTGGCGGCGGCCTCGATTAGGCCGGCTATATCGCGACCGGGTTGCAGTTGAATTTCCATCGAAGGAATCTTAATACCCATATAATCTGTATAAGCCGGTTCTTGTTCCAAGTCATTGTACAACGCATCTTTTTCCCATTTCGTTAGATTGATTTCTAGAGCAATACGGGTTTCATTTTGAAATGCCTTTTGTCCATAAGAGCGAACAACATTTAACAGTCCAATGCTACGCAGAGCCAAGAATTCCTTTGTTTTTTCGTCATGTGTTCCTAAAAGGGTTTGGGCACTAAGCTTTTTTAACACTACAATATCATCTGCGACTAATCGATGTCCTCGGCCAATTAATGTGTGAGCTGTTTCACTTTTACCAACTCCTGAATCTCCACGAAGCAAAATGCCTATCCCAAATACATTGACACATACTCCATGTACAGCTATTTCGGGTGCTAATTCTTTGACCATATATGCATCGAGTTGCGCTACAAAATCCGTCGTCGCAACAGGTTCTTTCGTCACAAGCAGTGGAATGTTCTCTTCGATACAATGTTGGGTCAGATAGGTTAGTCCATCCTTACCAGCCGTTACAATAAAACATGGTGGATGATATTGAACAATATTTTTAACTCGCATTTTTCGTTCTTTATGACTTAGCTTGTGTAAATAAGTAATTTCCTTTTTCCCTAGAACTTGAATTCGCTCGGTAGGAAAGAAGTCGAAATGACCAACAAACTCCAAACCTGGTCGATGCGCCCCTGGCTGTTTAATTTCGCTCTGTAAATGCTGCTCCCCCACTAATACACTTAAAGAAAATCTACGAACTACCTGATCAATAGTTAATCGCTTCACTTTTTTATCCCCACATTTTCTCTTAATCTTCTAAATCTAGATTATACTAGAAAAAGTAAAAAATCTCATCTATCATATGGACTCCCCGAAGAAATTTGTTCCACTTCATACATTGGACTTAAAACTTTACATTATTTAGGGTTAGAATAACTAAAATAAAAACTCTTTCTCACTATAGAAAAAGAGCTCAAAAGAATTTCTATTTCAGTACAACATCGTTGCCTTTCTCTCAAGGAGGTTTCTTAGATGTGATGTATTTTTTGAGTGAATGTTAAACAGATTCTATCCAGTTGGCAACTTCATTTTATTCATGACTGTTGAAAAGTAATTTCTAACCGTTCCAACTGTGTTACTTCGCTGATTAGAAAGTTCATTTGTGATTTGACCATCGTCCACCAGTTCTGACACTGGTATTTCCTGTTCGTTATCACTCGAATTATCATCTATTAATTCAGGAGAATAAATTTTCTTGCCGTCCATAATACTGCGAATCGAGCAGACTAACTCCTCGCTTGGACTGTCCTTCAATAAATAACCTCTTACCCCCGCTTTTAGTACACGTTTAAAATAACCAGTCCTTGCGAAGGTTGTTAAAATGATTACCTTGCATTCTGTTGACATTAAAACATCTGCTGCCTCAAGTCCGCTCATTTTGGGCATCTCTATATCCATAATACAAACATCGGGCTGCAATTGGTGCACAAGAGTAAGTGCTTCTTCTCCATTCCTTACCTGACCAACCACTTCCATATCTTCCTCCAAATCGAGCAGGGAGCCTATTACCCCCAACAGCATTTCCTGATCCTCAGCAATGACAATTCGAATCATTTAAGTTCCCTCCTACCTGGAAGCTACTATTAAACAGAAACTCCCCATAAATAAAGGGGAGTCAACTATAGATGGTGAAATTACAGTTCAGTTTTTACTTGAACGGAAATTTTATTTTTAGCTAAAGCTTTGACGTCCTTAAAACTCACGAAATTCTTATTTTCCTCATCCCATAGACGGAAACGGAGCGACTTCAAACTTGTAGCAAGAGAAATCGTCGGTACGTTTTGTAATGGAGGCGTATTTTTGTGTGCCTCTTCTAGTCTATAGTTAGGAACCCTTGGACTTAAATGGTGAACATGGTGAAACCCAATATTTCCGGTTAAGAATTGGATGATTTTCGGAAGTTTATAGAAGGAACTTCCTTCCACTGCTGCTTTCACATATTCCCAATCTTTATCTTCTTCAAAATAAGAATCTTCAAAAGTATGCTGTACGTAAAACAACCAAATACCTATTGAACCTGATAGTAAGAAAATAGATCCTTGTACTAGAAGAAATGACTGCCATCCAATTGCCATACAGAGCACTCCGATTAAAGCAACGATAAGAATATTCGTTAAATACGTGTTCATACGTTCTTTCTTTCTGGCACCTTTACGGTTAAATCTATTTTTAAGAGCGAATACATAAATTGGTCCTAATCCGAACATAACGAATGGATTGCGGTAAAAACGATAAGCCAAACGAAGTTTAAGTGGTGCTGTTAAATATTCCTCTACTGTAAGCGTCCAAATATCACCTGTACCTCGTTTATCTAAGTTACCACTTGTCGCGTGATGAACAGAATGCTCATGTCCCCATTTATCAAAAGGGAATAACGTTAAAACACCCATAGCTGTCCCAACTATTCGATTGGCACGGCGGTTTCTTAAAAAAGAATGATGCGTGCAATCATGAAATATAATAAAAATTCTTGTCAAAAATCCTGCAGCTATCACAATAGGAACTAATGCTAACCAATAAGAAACGGACAGACTTATATAAGCAAGATACCATAATGTAATAAATGGCACGACTGTGTTAATAATCTGCCATACACTTTCTTTTGTCGTTGATTTTTCAAATGGAGCCACTTGTTTTCTCAAAGTTTTCGTATTTTGTAAGGTCATTTTATTTGAATTTCCTTCCTTGTTTCTATCGTTATGTCTAATTATAAAGGAAGAAAATTGGAGTTGTTAGTAGTAGGTGTCATGTACAGAGTATGATAAATGTCATATACAAACTGATAATATGGAAAAACCTCTCCTAAATGGAAAGGCCTTGTTCTTACGGTTACAGATTTTCCGAACGAGAAAGCCCATCAGGGTGCGATAGCACCGCCTTTAGGCATGGGATGAGAGTGAGGTCAAATACGGAGTACCACGAATAAACCGAAGGTTCATAGTACTTGAATCATTTGGTAAAATCACTATTTTTTCGTTATTTTTGTTGTAGTTTATAAACAAAACTAATACAATTGATACATGAACAAATACAGAAGAACAAGCACAACCGTATCATTATTGAACTATCATTTTGTGTTTTGCCCTCGGTACAGAAGAAAGATTTTTCTGCAAGCAGAGGTGGAGCAACGCTTCAAAGAATTAGTACGTGAAGTGTGTGAGGAACTGCAAATACAAATTGTCGTTCTTGAATGCGACAAAGACCATACGTATATGTTTCTCAATGCACTTCCATCATTAAGTCCTGCGAATATGATGGCAAAAATCAAAGGGGTGACTTCTAAGAAATTGCGTGAAGAGTTTCCACATCTTGGGCATTTGCCGAGTTTGTGGACACGCTCATACTTCGTTTCTACCGCAGGAAATGTATCGAGTGAAACGATAAAGCGTTATGTTGGACAACAAAAAACAAGGGGGTGAAACCATGTCGCAAATCATCACAGTCAAAGTGAAACTGCTTCCAACAAAAGAACAGGCAACTATCTTGCAGGAAATGAGCAGGGAATATGTCTCCACTATCAACACACTTGTATCTGAAATGGTTGAGGAAAAGAAAAGCACTAAGAAATCAAGCAAAAACATTTCTACCAATTTGCCGAGCGCGGTCAAGAACCAAGCCATCAAGGATGCAAAGAGTGTGTTTAAGAAAGCGAAGAAGAACAAGTTCTCTGTTGTTCCTATTCTCAAGAAACCTGTCTGCATTTGGAACAATCAGAACTATTCGTTTGACTTCTTGCATATCTCACTCCCTATCATGATAAATGGAAAGGCGAAAAAAACACCGATTCGTGCTTTGTTGATTGATAAGGAAAACCGTAATTTCGGCTTGCTGAAACATAAATTAGGAACGCTCCGCATCACTCAAAAGTCTGGAAAATGGATAGCTCAAATCTCTGTCACGATTCCAACTGTGGAAGGTACAGGTTTAAAAGTTATGGGGGTGGACTTAGGTCTTAAAGTTCCTGCTGTTGCGGTAACAGATGATGAGCGTGTCCGTTTCTTTGGCAACGGTAGACAAAACAAATACATGAAGCGGAAGTTTCGCTCTGAACGCAAAGCATTAGGCAAAAAGAAAAAGCTAAATGCAATTCGTAACTCAAAAGACAAAGAACAGCGTTGGATGAAAGACCAAGACCATAAAGTAAGTCGTACTATTGTAAATTTTGCAAAAGATAATAAAATCTCTGTCATTCGCTTAGAACAACTGGCGAACATCCGACAGACGGCAAGAACGAGCCGTAAAAACGAGAAAAATTTGCATATATGGTCATTCTATCGCCTGTCTCAATTCATTGAATATAAGGCAAATTTAGCTGGCATTAAAGTTGAATATGCGAACCCTGCTTATACAAGCCAAACGTGTCCAAGATGTTCCGCTAAGAACAAGGCACAAGACCGCAAATATACATGCGAATGTGGCTTTCAGAAGCATAGGGATGTAGTGGGTGCAATGAATATTCGATATGCACCTGTGGTTGATGGTAAAAGTCAATCAGCCTAAGAACCTATATGGTCTGTCTTAGGAGGGGCAATGAGATGCCCTCATCTTGAAGGCTGTTCAAAACAGAAATGGACTGCGAACGCTTAGTCACTCAAGAATCCCACCCGTTTAACCGTAAGGTTTAGGGCTGGCGACTTTAGTCGTGGGAGTCTCAAATCTTTTTAGTAGTCCTAAAAATTTCTTCATTAAAAGGAGAAATTACCTGGCATTTGAATTTATTTTTCAACCATCCTATTAAATGGAGGTGAAAATAATGACAGATATAAATCCAATTAAGTATACAGGAAAAGTCCTAGATAAAAGAAATACCCTTACTGGTCCTGACGATGCAGGTAAGCAAACATATCCCGCTCCCCCAAAACATGTATCTATTCAACAGCCAAACAGTAAAAATGTTCAATAGCCTGTTTAAAAGGTTAAGTAATAAGAACAGTCTGTCGCCACCTTTATAAGCTGGCGACAGGAACTTCCTCTTCATATTTTAGCTTGCTTATATTTTCCTTCCTGTAGTCCCCACCGACTTGTCTGAATTTCCTCGATTGTTATATTCTTCGTCATTTATTCCTTTGGGCTGATTTCCTTCGCCCAAATATTGTCCTTCGTGTTTTTTCTGGGTTTTAATAAATTTATCGAAATCAAGGTTCACCATTGTAAGCCCTCCACTTAAGTTTTTATCGCTTTTGTAATCTTAAGATACACCTTAGGACTTTTTTTATTCGATAAGGAAATATAAGTACATTAACTTCCTTCGTTAAACACAAATTCATAAACAAAACCAGCTTCGCCGAGGAAGCTGGTTTTGTTTTCTTTCTAATATCAGTAGAGGTACCTTTAAATAACCTATTTCGACGTTGGAGCCAGAGTCACTTCAGGTGATGTTACCTTGTCATAAAACTCTACGAATTTGTCACGATCGTCACTATCACGGTAAGCCATAGCTACACGTGGATGTTCATTAAGTACACCAGAGATCATGTAAGGAATGATATAGCCCCACTCCCACTTTTGACGCATTTCTAGCATATGCTTTTCAATTACACCAAGAACTGGCTTAAGCTCATAGCTTGTCTTTTTTATGTAGCTAACAAGAAGCTCTGTATGGCAGTTACCAGCCGCTCGACCCATACCATAGACAGACGAATCAAGGAAAGTAACCCCATTTTGCATCGCAGTTAATGTATTGGCGAATGCTAATTGCATATTATTATGCGTATGTATTCCAAGCTGTTTGTTAGGAATCATCGCTTGGAACTTTTTCACTTGATGCTCAATATCCGTAGGATCTAAGCTTCCAAAGGAGTCAACGATATATACAACATCTACAGAACTTTCCTGCACCATTTTAAACGCTTCAATAAGCTGATGTTCCGGCACACTAGATAAAGCCATAATGTTAAGTGAAGTCTCATAGCCCAAATCGTGAAACATTTCTACAAGCTCCAGGCCTTTATCCACTTCACGAATATAGCATGCTACTCGAATCATATCTAAAACACTTTGTTCACGTGGCAGAATATCATTTGGATCTACACGCCCAATGTCTACTAAAGCAGATAGCTTCGTGAACTTTTTCTCAGGGATAATTTCTTTCAAGAAGTTATCGTCAAGAAATCTCCATGGATTGGGCTCAGTCGCGTTAAGAAGCTTAGGGGAGTTTTTGTAGCCAATCTCCATGTATTCAACACCAGCTGCACTTAAGCCATTATACAAGTCTTGAACAAATTCGACACTGAAATCCCAATTGTTAATCAAACCTCCATCACGAATGGTACAGTCTAAAATTTTCACATCATTTTTCATTATGTTAATCTCCTCCTATTTATCGCACTTTTCATTAATTTTAACCCTTATACTTTCGCGCTTTTACGCTTTTATGTAATAAAGTAACTTAATTATGTTATATCACGATTCTTTCAAGGGTGTCAATCTAGTGTCAATCTATTTTGAAAAAATTTGATTTATCAAAAAATAAATGATATCCATCCAGTATAAGCTAAATCCGTTAAAGATTACATCTCTTTTATTAATCTTTTCTTAAATTCTATGCATTCTATATTTTTATTTTATGAATGATATTCTCCGGTTTTGCTCTAAATACGGGATATTCCTTATTATCAAGCACTACCTTTTCTCCTAAATAATCAAATCCAATTTTGGGCAAAATCTTTTCTCCTTCTGTGCTAACTGCAAAGGCACCGACCTCTTTTATATCTATCCCTTTTTCCTTAAGACGTTTTAATTCTAAAGGAATATCTTTTATAAGCGTACTTGCGTATTCTTTCCTTCGATCATCGTGAATATCAACTATTATGGTAACCAAATAAAGATATACAGTTGTTGGATTAGTGTAGTTAAGAACAAATTTTCCAACCTCATTCTCTTCCAGCTTCCCTTCTAATACAGCTGTATAATCTCCTTTATCCAAAGGAAATAGCCCATATATCCCCTTTACCCCAGCCGGAGTTTTAAGAACTTTATAAATCTCGGGATTCCTGAGCATAATTTCTTTAATATACTCTGGAGACACATGCCACTCTTTCGGATAAATTTTATCATTTAATGAAAGCATACTTTCGATATCTTCTATTCCGGCTGTTGTAACTTCTTCTTCGGGATGCTTGCGGTACTGTTTCATTGTTCTATCCCTCATTCTCAATTTAATTTTCATATATATAAAAGATTTTTATTAACCATCATTTCATTATCCAGACCTTGCCTAAAAGAGCCTTTCTAAACCAAAAGGCTCTCTCTACCACTGTTATATCTTATTTATGTTTCCTTACAAGCAATGAACAGCACTCAGCATGTACTATTATTATGTACCGCAAAAAGTTCGATAAGGACGTGTTGATTCAGCAGGCAATGTAGCATACTCAGCCTGTTCAGGAGAATGCGCATAAGGATTTGAAAGAACCTGAAGAAGTCGCTCCATCACGCTGTAATCTCCTTGTTTCACTGCGGCTTCTAGTGCAGCTTCTACCCGGTGGTTCCGAGGGATTATTGCAGGATTGCTATTCCGCATCAACTGATGTGAGTCAGCTTTTGATTCCTGCTGCCTGCCTAGTCTTGCCTGCCACAACTCATACCATTGAGTAAATTCTGGATTCCCAAACAGAACCGTATCCTCTAATGTATCAAAAGTTAACGCGCGGAAGGTATTCGTATAATCGGCACGATACTTCTGCATGATACTAAGGAGCTCTTCAATAAGAGATCTATCCTGTGCCTCTTCATTAAATAGGCCTAGTTTTGCTTTCATTCCTGCAAGCCAGTGACTTTCATACAGCTCACCAAAAGCTGACATTGCATTTTGAGCCAATTTAATTGCTTCCTCCTGATCGTCATGCAGCAGCGGCAATAAGCTTTCAGCAAATCGCGCAAGATTCCAGCCGCCAATATATGGCTGATTACCATAAGCATAGCGGCCCTCCCTGTCGATGGAACTAAATACTGTTGCCGGATCATAGGTATCCATAAAAGCACAAGGACCATAATCAATCGTTTCTCCGCTAATCGTCATGTTGTCAGTGTTCATAACCCCGTGGATAAAACCAACCAACTGCCATTTAGCAATCAGCATAGCTTGGCGCTTAATCAACGCTTGAAGCAGTGAAAGATATCGACTCTCATCCGCTTCAATATCCGAAAAATGGCGCTTAATTGTATAATCAGCTAAAGCCCGGAGTTCCTCAATAGTGCCCCATGTTGCAACGTATTGAAACGTACCGACGCGTAAATGACTAGCAGCAACACGGGTCAAAATTGCACCAGGCAGCTCGGTTTCACGGATGATTGACTCGCCGGTGGTCACTACTGCTAGACTACGGGTAGTAGGAATATCGAGCGCATGCATCGCTTCGCTAATGATGTATTCACGCAACATCGGTCCAAGTGCCGCTCGACCATCTCCCCCGCGAGAGTATGGCGTTCTACCTGAACCTTTAAGCTGAATATCCACCCGCTCACCTTGAGGAGTAATCTGCTCACCAAGCAGCACTGCCCGACCGTCCCCTAACATCGTAAAATTCCCGAATTGATGCCCCGCATAAGCTTGAGCAAGCGGGAAAGCTCCTTCGGGACTATCATTGCCAGCAAGCACCGCTACACCATTTTCGCTTTGCAGTTCCTCTACGTTTAATCCTAACGATGTCGCCAACGAATCATTGAGAATAACCAAATTCGGTGAGCGTACAGGGTTTAGATTAAGACTGGAAAACAATGATTTTGGCAAACGAGCATAACTGTTGTCTAAGTTCCATCCTGTTTCTTGATCCTTTGTCATCTTATCCCCCTTTTCTTCTTTTGTCTTTTTCCTAGTTAGACAAAAGACATTCTATAATGAATTATTTTTAGTTATTTACATTTCATTTCAGTATAAAGTTACCCTCTTTTTAATGTCTACTTCTGCCAATTTATTATACCATTCCAGATAAAGATAACATCTTTTAACGCTCGCATTAGACACAAAATAAACGACACAGGTGAAAATCCCTTTATTTTTTGACACAACAAAAAGGTCCTGCATGAAGCTAGGATCCTTTGATCAATCATTTACCTTTAAATTCTCTCCATGAGTTGCATTCAATTTTTTCTAATCCTTCAACTTTTTCAACGGAATAAACATAAACAAACCCCTCAATATCCCCCGATACGTCTTTCACCCAAACACGTTCATAGTCATTGTGAATTCGATTTTCTTCGTAACCTTCAAGCCAGTCCATTCTCTTCAAGCCTTCTTCTGTTACTTTGAACTACCCCCACCTACTCCACTACGTTTCGTTGAGGAGGGGGATTCCTACGTACAAGATTCTATCGAACCTTAATGGAGTAGGCGATCCCTGTCGCACCGACAGTTAGCAGTACAAACGACTAACCTAGCAAGTCTCCTGCAAAAAAAGAATCTAGTTAGACAGCTAACGCTAATTCTTTTATATTTTTAGATGCGTTCACATCCGCGTTGTCTGTGTGACCGCATTTTTGACACACAAATTCAGCTTGCGATAGACGATTGGCTTTTTCTGTATGGCCGCAAGCATGACAACGCTGTGAGGTACGTGTAGGATGGACAGCGATGACGGTTTTCCCATACCATTCCGCTTTATATTCCAGCATGGTACGGAATTGTGACCAAGATGCTTCACTGATCGCTTTTGCCAGATGGTGATTCTTCCTCATATTCGCTACCTTTAAATCTTCTATTCCGATCACATCGTGGTTTTTGATGATTTCGGTAGATATTTTTTGAAGGTAGTCTGTTCGTGCGTTCACGATTTTTTCGTGAATACGCGCCACTTTTTTTCGTTGTTTTTGATAATTTTTTGCTTCATTTAGTGGTTTCTTTTGTTGATGCGCTCTTTCTTGTCTTCTCGATAAGATCCGTTGTGCTTTGACCAATTTTTCCTCCAGAGAACAGAAAAACTTTGGGTTTGAATAGATGGTTCCATCTGACAGAATCGCAAAATCTTTTAGGCCGACATCGATGCCAACAGCCGAATTTGTTTTTGGTAATTCTGTTCCTTCTACTTCGGTCGTTAGAGAAACAAAATATTTCCCCGATGGATTCCGTCTAATCGTCGCACTCAAAATACGACCGTGTACTTCACGACTTTTGGCAAAACGAACAAGACCTAGCTTTGGCAACTTGATCTGGTCGTCTATAACAGCGATATTTCCATTCGTATGCTTCGTAACGTAAGACTGAACAGGATTCTTTTTGGATTTAAAACGTGGTAGCTTATTCTGTTTTTTGTAATATCGACTATAAGCATCGGCTAAGTTTTCAACTGATTTTTGCAAAGCGATACTATCCACTTCTTTCAAAAAAGAATACTGTTTCTTTAATTCTGGAAGTTCTTTGATGGTTTCATATTTATTCAAATAGTCCCCTTTCCAATTATTTGAGGAAAGTTGACCATTCTGCTTCATTTCTTCTGTGATAGACCAGTAAGCGTCTTTTTCTTTCTGTTTACCAAGAAAGAAATTAAAGACAAATCTTGAACAACCGATCGTCTTATGGATGAGTTCCCTTTGTTTCTGATTAGGGTATAAGCGAAATTTAAAGGCTTTGTGGATGAACATGGTTGAGCACCTCCTTCACTATTTACCTTATTATACCATATACAAACCCAAATACACAAACATACGTTCCGTTTTTATGAAATAGTCACTAATCAAAAGGACAAAAGGGATGGTCCTCCTATCATCGTCATTTTCTTATGACTCAACCAACAGTCGGACAATCGAGATGGCAAGTAAGCCATCCCAATCAGAAGGTGATTCATTACGTCCCCCTGAAATCTTTATGTACCTCACCTAAAATAATATAAATATATGTATATCTTAAGCTTCAACTAAAAAAGCACCTTGAATAATATATCTCAAAGGCGCCTCGCTATAATCGTCAGCTTATTTTGGCTAAATGAGCATATACATCTGACAAATTAGAAAAACCTAGTTGTTGGGTTAAACGAACACCCTCTGCCCATAGCTTGGCAGTTCCAATGGCATCATGTAATGCATGGTGTCTTTTTTCAATTGAAATACCAAAATGGTTGCAGCAATCATCTAAAGTAATTAAATCTTTTCTAGGCTCCACGACCTTCGTTAAAAAAGATGTATCTATAATACGATGCTGAAAATTCAGCTTTAAAGCAGAAGATGTGGCATGTTGCATAAAACTCTTTTCATGATTGGCATGATGAGCAACCAGAGGCTGACTTTCAATAAATTGATAAAATTCTTTTAGCACTTGTTCTAACGAAGGAGCTTCGGCAAGTTCACCTTCACAAATACCCGTTAAATCTTTAACATGTTCTGAAAGTGGCTCATTACAATTCACTAAAGAATAATACGTTTCATCTTCCATAACTTGATCACCAACCATTTTAATAGCACCAATGGATAAAATTTTATCCCCTTTTTGCGGATGAAAGCCTGTCGTTTCTAAATCAAATACCGTTACCTTTAATTCTGAAAAAGGTACCTGCAAAACATCTTTAGCTTTCACATCCCTCTGAAGCTGTCTGAGAAACGCTATGCTTGCCGGATCAGTTTGATGTGCAACAGATGTGTACATACTCGGACTTAGCTTTCCAGATAATTGTTTAACAAAGCGAATCATCGGATTCATCATGATGAACACCCTTTATTAATAATATGTTTTGTTTCATTAAAAAGCCTATAGCCATGTTTCATAATTTGTTTAAGCTCTTGCTTTTCTGATTTTGCTAAATAATCCACATTTAAGAGATGAACATCCTCGTAACTTTTCGACTGCTTTTTAAAGTAAAGACGTAAATGTAATAGCTTTTCAAAATCAACTTGATATTTTTTGATATTATTATAACGATTAGGCAGCTGTTGAAAACGGGCTAGAGTAGACGGAGTAAAAATCCCTTCTTTCAATGAAAGTAATCGCAAGGAATTGATATATGGAAAAAAGATTACTTCCTTCATATTAATACACCTTGTTTCCTTACCAAAAGAATCCGGTAGAAACTGTCCAAGAATACCGAGTCCTTTCTTCATATGACGGATATTTTCAAATAAACGAATATATAAATAAGGATCTTTCCTCAAATGGTTAAATGCACGTTCTTTTAATCTTAATAGAAAACCATCCTCTCCTATTAAAACACGCGAATCAAAGAAGGTAGAAAAATAACGGAGAGATTCCCAGCTTGCCTCATTCAGCCAATTGCTAATTTGCTGTTCCCAAGAAGCGACTGAATTGCACCATTTAGGGTTTGATGACATAACCTTTCCATCACACAATTCATAACCAACTACACTTAATCCATTAGAAATTTCCGCTCCCATCCTTAAAAAGTAGGATTTAAATCCTTCATTGCCTGCAAAAATAATACCGTGGTCTTGATCACTCCAAATAGATTGTTCAGACCTTCCGCCACTACCCATTATAAAGAAAGCAAAGTGAGCCGGGGCTGGCCCAAGCTCACTTTCTACTTTCTCGATTGCTTTTTGAACAGTTTTCTTAATTAACCTATCATGAAATTGATTAAGAGCTATTGGATTCTCCCAAACTTCATGAATATGTTCATCTCGCCACTGTCTCGCTCCAAGATAGCAGTTTATACGCTCTTCAAACTCACCATGATTTGAAGGGTTAACAACAACCATTTTATACACCTGCTTTTTCTTTATGCTCAGGCATGCTTTCTGGGTAACCATAACTTCCGTGTTCACTTAAATCAAGCCCAATGATTTCTTCTTCCTCAGTAACACGGATACCTCCCATGACTGCATTCATCACTTTTAAGATAATATATGAAACAACAAATGCGTATACACCTGATGCCGCTACACCCATTGCTTGAACACCTAATTGTGTAAAGCCGCCGCCGTAGAATAATCCCGCTTGGCCCCAGTCAATATCTGTTGAAAGTGCAGGTACCGCAAATAGTCCATTAGAAAGTGTCCCCCACACACCAACTGTACCGTGAACGGATAATGCAAAAATCGGATCATCAATCTTCGCCTTATCAAACAATTTCATACTATAGAAAACCATAAGTCCACCAACTAAACCGATCACAACCGCGGCCCAAGGTTCAACGAATCCACAAGATGCAGTAATGGCAACAAGACCTGCTAATGCACCATTTAATGTTGTTGGAATATCGGCTTTACCCGTTACTACCCAAGCGATAAACATCGCAGCAACTGCTCCAGCACCAGCAGCTAATTGTGTGTTTAATGCAACAAAACCAAAGAATGCATCTGCAACTCCGAATGTACTACCAGCGTTAAATCCAAACCAACCTACCCATAAAACCAGAACACCTAATGCAGTAAAAACTTGGTTATGACCAGCAATATCATTCGATGAGCCGTCTTTATTGTATTTACCAATACGCGGCTTTAAGATCATTGTAGCAGCTAAAGCAGCCATTGCACCTGTTAAATGAACAACTGTAGAACCAGCGAAGTCTTGTTTACCATGTTCACCTAACCAACCACCGCCCCAGATCCAGTGAGCAACGACAGGATAAACAAATGCCGAGAATAAAATGGCAAAAATAACATAAGCAGATAATTTTGCACGTTCAGCGAAACCACCAAATGCAATTGTTAGAGAGACTAAAGCAAACATCATTTGGAACATAAAATCCACAGCGGGAGCTAACCCTTCCTCAACCGTTGAGGCATCACCGTAAAAGAAATTTGATAATCCTATAAATGCATTACCTTCTCCATAAATAAAACCATATCCGACAGCCCAGAAAACTAAAGCTCCAATTCCTGCAGTGAAGATTGTCTTACCGGCAATGTGACCCGCATTCTTCATTCTAGTTGATCCAGCTTCAAGTAATATGAATCCACCTAACATAAAGAAAACTAAAATTGTACCAATGATTACCCACAGATTATCCATTAAAACTGTAGCATCCAATTCCGCTCATCTCCTTTTCTGTTAATCTTGTAATATATTTCAAAGTATAAATGTGAGGAAACGTAACATCAAGCGTTATGTAAGATTTCCTAACAAACAAATCGCACAAAAGATATTTCCACTATAAACGAGCAACCTATTCACTCTCTCCCCTTTCCTTAATTACTTCTATGTAGTTTAGTTATGAATCTAAATAAATAAGTTTTATGACATAAAACTTTAGACGACGGCATTCACCGTCGTCCGTTCTCCGTCCTATTTCACTTATAACAGCGACCAATTCAGCTATTCATTAGAAAAAGCATCCATATCCGACTCAAAGTCTTTTAAAATCAGATACCAAGACATTACTGTTTCTTCTTTCAACACAAAGCTAATCAAAAAGCTTGGCAATGATGCCCGCAACAATGACAACAATAATGGCACCGATCAGGGCAGGAACTAACGAAAAACCTGCTACCATAGGGCCCCATGTCCCAAATAAAAGCGGACCAACCCAAGCTCCTATGAAACCAGCTACTATAGCTCCAGCCCAGCCTCCTGGCATATTAAAAGGTGATATCTTATCGGCAACCGTACCAATTATCATCGCAATAATAACAGAAAGAATAAAGGTAATAACACTCATTCAAACACCCCTTTTTCCCATCGTATGCAAGCCTTGTACTAAATGTTCGAGTGGAAAAAAGGGTTACATAAACATATAAGTCCTATCCTTCTTCATACATAATATTATTCCTAATGCCACTATAACGATAAAAGGCCCAGTCCTAAGACTGAGCTCTTTATCGTTATATTTATTTAATTCATTCTTATGCAATCATTCAGATTATCACAACGAAGCTATACACTCTTCTCTTAAGTCCATTTCATTCCAATCAGAGAAATCTAAACAAATCTCTTCCATTTGTTTTTATCGAATTTACGTTAAAATTTTATTTCACATTTGATTGAGCAGAACTAAAATGTTTCTCTAGTTTACCAACAATTTCATCATTGGCCGCCTCGACAACTTCCAGGTATTGTGGTTTATCAAACAGTTGACTAATTTGTTCAGGGAATGTCTGTTCAATATTACAAAGTTCAATGGATTCATTGAATTTTGCTGGATGCGCTGTTGCGAGTGTGACACATACTTCACTAGGATCATTACAAGTTTCGTAAGCAGCAACTCCACAAGAAGTATGCGGATCAAGTAAATAATTGGTTTCAGCATAGTACTTACTGATAGTTTGCAGGCATTCTTCTCCCTCTACTCCATATGCCGCAAAATCTGCTTTTACCTGACGAAGCTGCTCCTCATTCACAACAATTTTGCCTTCTGTTTTGAATTGATCCATCAAGGCAGTTACTGCACTGGCATCTTCATCAAGCAAGTAGTACAGATAACGCTCAAAGTTGCTCGCTACTTGAATATCCATAGAAGGGCTATATGTACTGCGGAATTCACTAGGCTCGTACACTCCATCCTTGATAAAACGTTCTAAAATATTATTCTCATTCGTTGCAACAATAAGCTTACCAACTGGAAGACCCATTCTCTTCGCCAAATAACCGGCAAAAATGTCGCCAAAATTTCCTGTTGGCACACTGAAGTTAAGGCTCTCTATGTCTTTCTCTTTTGCGACTTGGAAGTACGCATAGAAATAATAAACGGTTTGCGCTAAAATACGAGCAAAGTTAATGGAATTAATGGCACGCAGATGATATTTGTTTTTGAATTCCAAATCTGCGAATAATTCCTTGATGATTCTTTGCCCATCATCAAACGTTCCTTTTATTGCTAAATTTAAAACACTTTCGTCATGAACAGTCGTCATTTGCAGCTCTTGCACCTTACTTACTTTTCCATGGGGATGCAAAATACATATACGAATCCCTTCTTTTCCTCTTACACCCTCAATAGCTGATGCACCTGTATCCCCTGAAGTAGCACCAAGAATGTTGATGGTTACACCCGTTTTCTTTGCTATATAAGAATACAAGTTTCCTAAAAATTGCAGAGCAACATCTTTAAAAGCAAAGGTTGGTCCATGGAACAGTTCTAACACATACATGTTATCCTTTACCTTTTGAACTGGAGTTACCTCAGAATGGCGGAAGGTTCCATAGCTTTTCTCGATTAATTCCTTAAGTTCATTTTCTGGAATTTCCCCATCGACATAATAGGAAATGATTTCGTATGCTAATTCAGGATAAGTCAACTGGGACATTGCCTGCAGCTTTTCTACAGGAATTTGTGGGATTTTTTCCGGAACTAAAAGTCCTCCATCCGTTGCCAACCCCATTAAGACTGTATCAATAAAACCAATTTTACTTACATTCCCACGTGTACTAATATATTTCATAACATCCTCCAAGAAAAATATAATTTATTACTATCCTTACCTAGAATTCGCTGTGAGTCAATATATAATTAAAATATTAGCTGAAATATCAGACTTCTTTATTCTTCATATTGTTCTTTCAACAGTTCGATAATAACCCTATTACTTTCATTTTTGTCGTTTGACACAGGAATGATTTCGTAACTAGTCATTTACATCGTTAGCTCAATGGGAATAGGTTAACCACAGCGATTTAGCAATATCAACACCTATGCTTTTATTAAGTTCTCAAACACTCTTCTTTAAAGAAAAAAACACTCGCATTCATCATGCAAGTGCAAACCAAACATTATTACTCTTAATTTCTTTTTCTACTGTAAAGATTTCCCCAAAATTTCTACAATATCCATTGTTTTGACCTGGTCTTCTGCTTCCTTTACCTTGGTCCCATCACTCAGCATGGTCAAGCAGCAGGGACAATTACTTCTGAATCATTGTTGGACTAAGCCGAAGTGCTTATTCAACACGTTCAACCTTTATCCGTTTTCCCCTGTGTTTCCTCTATCCACATCCTGCCGCCGCCAGCCCCGCAGCACATAGTATTTTCTTTAGTTCTTCGGAAGAAAGATTCCTTCAGGGTCGACGACTTCATAAAGAATATCCAATTCCTCATGTGTCGGAGGCAATGTTTCACCGCGACAACGTGAGAAATCCAGAGTAAAACCAGTGTTTTCCTGGAGAATCTCTTCGGTAATTCCCGGGTGCAAAGTGTCTACATACATCTTCCCAGTTTCCTCATCAAAGCGGTACACTGCCATGTTCGAAATTACAGCGGATGGACCGCCTAGAAATTTTTTGCCGTAGGCCTCACGGCGGTGCATCCACTCACCGGAAGGCCATTGGCGGACACGCCAGCCCGGAGAGGTGAGATAGTCAACTTCTTCTTTAAAACGGCGTTTTTCCTGAACCATGATAAAAACGGTACGTTTTGCCAGCGAATTAATATCATTATTTCCGCCGCTGCCCGGGAAGCGCATGTCAGGATTTAAGTAATCACCGACAACGGTCGTATTCACATTTCCATACTGATCAATTTCTGCTCCGCCCAAAAAAGCGAGATCCACTCTTCCTCTTTGCAACTGGTCAAAAACATCCAGTAAACCGGAGGCAATCGAACAGCCTTCCACGCAGCGAGGATCCCCCACAGACGAAGGCAGAGAAGTACTTCTGGATCCAATCGTCCCCGCTTCGTAAATAACCTTACAGTCAGGTGCGGTGGTTTGAGCAGCCAACATGACCGCTAGCACCGGAAGCCCGGTACCGGCAAAAACAACTTCATCGTTATTTACTTCCCTGGCTGCAGCCACGGCAAGCAAATCGGCAGCAGTATACTCACCAGGGGCTGCATACATTTTATTCTGTACTAGTACCTTTTCCATTAATTACTCCCCCTTTTTGCACGAGTGCTATATTTGTAAAAACTGTTCGTCCTCAAGTTCATCAGGCGGGAAACATTCAGTTTATCCAGATATTCCTCATGGCTTCCGACCCCGTAAACCCATTCGTCAAGCCAGTCTTGCGTTCCGGACTCTGTTTTGGAGGCGGTTGCAAAATCATTGATAAACGCACCGTCCACATCATAGCAGCCGTACATACCGGTTGGGTGCGCCCCCCATGGAACTTCAACAATCGCATCAACCATGTAGCTCGGGAGCAGATTGCGATCAGGATCTTCTCTCAGATAGGACTCCGGAACAATTTCCTCGGCAATGACAATGACTTTATCCGCTGCTTTGGCGGCCTGTTCATCAGAGAAAGTTTGTCCCATCACACGTACCGTACCCTCTTCCCCCACCTGCTGGGCGTGAATGATACATACATCCGGCCTTGCCGCCGGTACAAGAATAATTTCGCCTTCATCGTAGAACGGATCGGGTGCATACCCAAACTTTTGAAAAGGAATGTGCGGGTTCTTTCCGTCCCTTAAGCCTGCTTTGCCGAGCATATCATATTCCGGATTCAAAATGTCCGTACCCCTTGAGGCCCATGTTGGGAGATACGGAACTCCAGCTGCTCCTGCCTGCATTCGGTACAGGATATGCTGATGGCTGTAATCTTCAACGATTATTTCGCCTGATTTCATTTTTCGGTCCATACAATAAGGCACTTTCCCGTAAAGTTCATGGCCGTTCCAGCAAGATTCCCAAATGGAGACAGCACCGGCCCCAATCAGCATTTCGGTATGCGTTCCCGAATTAACCTCGATTAAATGAAGATTTCTTTTCCCCTGGCGCAGCATTTCATAGATTGCGGCCATTGGACGCCGCCAAATGGTAAATCCGCTAAAGGTAATCATGTTGCCATCCTGGATCATTTGCACAGCTTCTTTTAAAGAACATCTCTTGTCCTGCATACTTCTTTCTCCCCCTATCTATTGTCGTCTGTAAAAAATTACACTGAGACCGTTTGCCCTGCGTTTTTTGGTTGAGTGTTTTGTGCCTTTGATTGATCTCCCAACAAATATTTTGAAATTACCAATCTCTGAATCTCATTGGTACCTTCATAAATTTGGGTAACTTTTGCGTCCCTGAATAATCTTTCCACCGGATAATCCTTCGTATAGCCATAACCGCCATAAATTTGGATCGCTTCTGTCGCATTTTTCATCGCTGTATCGGTTGCATAGCGTTTTGCCATCGAAGCTTCTTTCCCACATTTGATGCCCTGGCTGCGAAGCTTGGCAGCACGGTAAACAAACAGTTTGGCCGCTTCCACTTCTGTAGCCATATCGGCAATTTTGAAGGCAACCCCCTGGTTTGCTGCGAGCGGCTTGCCAAACTGAATCCGTTCCTTTGCATACTGGATCGAATATTCCAAAGCGGCTTCGGCAATACCCAGACCCTGGGCTGCGATGCCAATCCGGCCTACATCAAGGTTGGCCATGGCAATTTTGAAGCCTTCTCCCTCTTGGCCCAGCAGATTTTCTGCGGGAACTTCGGCATTTTCAAAAATTAATTCCGTTGTATTAGAACCATGGAGCCCCATTTTTTGTTCTTTTTTGCCAACCGTGAAGCCTGGGGTATTTTTCTCGACGATAAATGCGGAAATACCTCTTGTACCTGCAGTTGAATCCGTTACAGCAAACGTAACATAAGTATCGGCAGCACCGCCGTTTGTAATAAAGATCTTGGAGCCGTTCAAAATGTATTTATCGCCTTTTTTCACCGCGGAAGTACGAATTCTCCCTGCATCGGATCCCGCACTTGGTTCCGTTAGTGCAAAGGCGCCAATGTACTCGCCGGATGCTAGCTTCGGAATATATTTTTGCTTCTGTTCTTCCGTTCCGAAATACAGAATTGGATTGGTTCCCACGGATGTATGAACGGATAAAATGACTCCCAGGGTAGCGCTTACTTTGGCAATCTCATTAATAGTCAATATGTAGGAAGTGAAATCTGCCCCTGCTCCTCCATATTCCTGTGGAATCGGAATCCCCATCAAGCCGTATTCGCCCATTTTGCGGATAATGTGCAATGGATATTCGTCCGTTTCTTCCATCGTTTCAACAAAAGGAGCAATTTCATTTTGAGCAAAGTCGCGTACCATTTTTCGCATCATTTCTTGTTCTTCAGTAAATTCCAAACACATGCTTTTTCCTCCTCTGTATTTTTCTTGTTTCTTTTATTAGTTGTATTGATAAAAACCGCTTCCCATTTGACCTGCGCCAATAACCATAAACGTTTTAATTTCTATACTTCCTTTGCCCCTCTATTTCAAGTTTCTTTATCGTACTTCAATGAGGATAGCGTCGCCCTGTGCAGCTCCGGAGCAGATTGCTGCAATACCGAGACCGCCGCCGCGCCGGCGCAGTTCATAAATCAGCGTCATTATAATCCGCGCTCCGCTTGCACCAATTGGATGTCCGAAGGCAACCGCTCCACCGTTTACGTTTACCTTTTCCAGGTCATATCCGGCAATTTTCTCACTTGTGAGAGTTACAGCTGCAAATGCTTCATTTACCTCAAACAAATCAATTTGATCTATGGTATATCCTGTTTTTTTCAGCAACTTATTTATTGCAAGGCCAGGAGTTGTGGCGATGTAAGGAGCTTCCTGTCCCACCGCGGCGTGTCCAAGGATGACGGCTAGCGGCGTTTTGCCCAGCTCAGCTGCTTTCTCCTCCGACATCAAAACCATGGCACCGGCACCGTCATTTATACCAGGTGCATTCCCTGCTGTAATGGATCCGTCTTTGGTGAAAACCGGAGGCAATTTTTTCAGTTGTTCTAATGTTGTCTCACGCGGTGCTTCATCTTTATTTACCAAAATTGGTTCGCCCTTGCGCTGCGGCACAGCTATAGGCACGATCTCTTCGTTAAATTTGCCTGCCTCCATTGCTTCAATCGCGCGCTGCTGGCTGCGCAATGCCCAGTTATCCTGGGCTTCACGTGAAATCTCATATTCAGCAGCAACATTACTGCCATGAACGGCCATATGCTGTCCATCGTAAGCATCGGTGAGTCCATCATTCAGCATCAAATCGACTACCTTGCCGTCCCCCATACGCATACCCCAACGTGCATCTTTCAATATGTAAGGTGCATTGCTCATACTCTCCATTCCGCCTGCCACAATGACATCAGCGTCACCAGCACGAAGGATTTGGTCTGCTAATGTTACGCTGCGAAGGCCGGAAGCACACACTTTATTAATCGTTTCCGTTTGAACTTCCCAGGGTAATCCCGCGATTCTTGCTGCCTGCCTTGAGGGTATTTGCTTCGCTCCGCCCTGAAGAACCATCCCCATAATTACTTCATCCACCTGATCTCCTTCAACTCCAGCACGGACCAACGCTTCTTTTATCGCAACCCCGCCAAGGTCAACAGCTTGCAAATCCTTTAAAGCTCCTCCAAATTTTCCAAAAGGAGTTCTGGCCGCACTAACAATTACTGTTTTTCCCATTTCCCCACTTCCCCCTAAGACCGATTTTGAAAAAATAAACAACAAAGACCACAGTCCCAGACTGAAGTCCGAGACTGTGGTCTGTATGTTAGATTTTATTTTAAATGTTTTAAATTGTCAATATTTTTAAAAAATTCCTTAATTACAAAAAACACGGAATTTTTTCATCCATCCTTAAAGACCTATGAAGATATGCCACTGACAATTTGGCCAGCTTCAAAGAGCCCTTGAACTCTAAAATTTTCTTTCTTAATTCCATAAATTAATTTGTTTATGCTAAAATTATGAATTATAGGATAACAAACACATTTTTTGTTTAATTAAGGAGATTCATAGATGTCAGATTTAACCCCCAGACAAATAAAAGCCAGGAAAACAAGAAAAAAGATTCTGGAAGCGGCTTTAGAGCTTTTTAGCAAAAAATCCTTCGACGATACAACCGTTGATGAAATAGTTAAACTGAGCGGTACATCAAAAGGGGCATTTTACACACACTTTAAATCTAAATACGAAATTTTCTTTGAAAAATTTAAAGAGATTGACGAGGTTTATTGGGAGTTTACTCAGTCTTTTCCTGAAGAAACAGATGCCAGTGAAAAATTGCGGCAGCTTTCTGAATTGCAAATGGTTTATCTCAGAGATTATTGGGGAAAGGATCTGTTTCGAACCCTATATACAAACGCTTCCCCAAATAACAATTACTTTTTGAATAAAAACAGAGCTATCTTTAAAATAGTCCATCAGTTTGTAAGTGAAGGTCAAAATAAAGGAGAATTCAAAAAAGATCTTTCCCCCGAAGAAATCACCATAATCATTACACGATGCATGCGCGGAACACTTTTCGATTGGTGTATCGGCGATGATAATTTTGACCTTTTACTGGAAACGCAAAAGATTATACACACTGTATTAGATGGCATAAAAGCATAATTTAATAAAAAAGCACCATTCCGAAATACCATGTCCCCTATAGAGTAGACACTTAAAAAAGTCTACCTATAGGGTCATAGCTATTAATTTTAGAAAAACGAGTTCGATGCCAAAGTCATCGAACTCGTTTTTTATCATTTCCCGACAGAATACCCCTTCCTCAAAGAATGTGAAGGGCAAAGCCCAATGAGTAGGGAGGGGATGAATGTCGGTTGGTGGTAGCCAGAACATTTGTTTGTATGGTACAATATTCCTGTAAGTTGTTCTTTGAAAACTGAAGATAGGAGGTTCTAGCAGGAAAATCGTCTGCTAAGTAAAATCTTCAACGTTCTAATCGCCTCCACACGCACCGAAGTAGCGAAAACCAAGCAGAGTAGGGTGTGTAGCGAGTTCAACGTACAAGATATTTTTGCCATCACCGTAGGGACTACGGGTAGAGCCTGCTAAAAAACTAGTGGATACACTGGTGTTCGCAGGAATCTCCCACTTCAAATTTTCGTTAGAAAATTAAGTGGCGAGTAGTTCAAAAAAGGAACTAGGATAGATATGTTTTGAACATACTCAAATAAGACTTCCTTCGTTCCGTATTTTTATACGGCTTGGTGAAGCCCCATCGTATATTGTTAAGTGATGCCAAGAATATCGAATGACGTACGCTTATTATACCTTCGTACTTTTCGCCCATTTTGAACAAGTTCCTAGAAAAGCCTGGTTAGCACTGATACAGGAGAATGAAAAAACACTTTACTCTAAGAAATTAGAATAAAGTGTTTTCAACAGGTTTAAATACACAATCAATGTGCATTCTTGCTAATCTTGATACTTAGATAATTGTTGCTGCGCAGAATTAAGTGAATTAATGGCTTGTTCAATCTTTTCCTTGTTGTCTGGTTTTTCTACAGAACTAAGCGCTTGCTGTAATGTGTTAACAGTATCCTGTACAGATGACATACTTTGGTCAACGTATTGTTTAGCTTTTCCTGGCATATGTAACCCTCCCTATACTAATTTCAAACATAGTATCTGCACAAATGAAAATAAAATTCCTACAAATTATTAGCTCGAAGGAAGGGAAAAGATACTTCCGTTTTCTCTTCTGTCATTTTATATCCTCTAGCGCATCAAGGGGGATAGGATGCCCTACCTCTATCGTTCGATTTAATTTTTTCCCTTTAATTTGTTCGATATGAGTGACATACTTCCCTTTCATTTTTTTGACTTCTAATGTTTTAAACGCTTCTGTTCCCAATAAATCTGTTTGCTCCTCTAAAGGTTTTTGGATGTCTAAACCTTCACTCTTTACCACAAATAAATCGGTCATATCATTTAACGTCTTATCCAATGAATAATTAATGCCAACTATCGCAATAATCACTACAAATATCCCAATTATGCTACCTATGATTCTCTGTTTTCTTTTATTTTGTCGCATTTCAACTCTCCTCTTTATACTATATTTGTTTACTGAACCTTCCCCGCCAAACTGTATCTAGTTGACGGTATACTTAACAAAAACAATAGCAGTAAAAGAGAAATGAAAGTGATGAAAAGGAGGCACCAGGGAGAAAGCATAAAAGAAATGGGAACGCCATTTCTATCAGCCAAATAAGGAACAAACTTACACTGTTATTCCTTATTACTAAATGATAAGCTGAGGCTCTTTAATGTGTGAAGTCTGGCAGTAAAAATGAATAAATCATCGTAGTTATTTTCTACGTACTCCTCAATAATACTCAGCCCTTTCTTAAATCTATTGACTAATAAATACGTGTACTCTTCATTCCAAATAAACCGATTTATTCTCAAAAGTTCATCTGCTAATATTTGAAACTTAAACTCCTCAACAAGAAGTTTTACTTGATACAATTTATCTCGATTTAAAATCAAGCTGTTTTTTTTATTTTGATAATGTTTATGAACAAATTTTACAAAACCATCTATATTTTCAGCCAGCATTTTCGCTATTTCCATCTCGAAGTTCATTTCTTCATCTCCTCAATGTCTAATAATCACTATGAAGAGTTTATGTTTTGAGACAATATTTTAACACCAACAATACAATCTACTAAAAGAAGCCTGTCCCCCTCATTCGTTGACGCTTTAATGTCGTCGGGGACAGGCACTGATTTTTTTATACACGTAATCATCATTTATCTTTAGTACTATTTCTAAAATTATCGTAATCCGTCTTAATGTAATGAAATAACTTTGCGTTGCCGCCTTGGTCTGGATGAGTTATTTTTAATAACCCTTTATATTCTGCCAACACTTCTTTAGTACTCGCCATTTTTGAAAGCCCTAATTTTTTACTATAATTATTTGATTGAGTGCTGGAGGTGAGAGTGTAATGGTCTCCTTTGCTCTCTTTTAATTTTTTTAGTTCATTACGTAATTCAATATTTCGTTTTACTAAATCCTTTATTTCACTTTGTAATTTACTTTCCTCATTCTTTAAAATGACCACTTCTTTTTTCAACTTGTCTCTTTGCTCAATTAATCTGCGCTTTGCATTCTCATGAAGTTCTTCCATTCCTTCTATATGCTTATCTTGTGCCTGTATTTTTAGTTTTAATCGGTGAATCATTTCATCCATATTTTGATTTGTACTATCATCGATAAACAGCTTTGAGGTTGTATCATCAACTATGTAATCAGTTTTCTTGTTTCTGTTTCCTTCGTATTTAATCCTGCCTTCATGTAACCAACGTCTAACTATTTGATTACTAATACTTTCTGATACTCCTGCATCTTTTAACAGGTCAAACGCTTGATCTGTGTCATCAATTATGCAGCCAGTTTCTCTACTCCTTTTTCCTCCCTCATATTTAATCTTCCCTTCACGCAGCCAACGTCTCACAGTTTGAATACTAGTACTTTCTGATACTCCCGCATCCTGTAACAGCTCAAATACTTGATCTGTGTTCACAATGTTCCGCCTTCCCCTCTTATTACGCCACATCATGTTATATTGAGTGATATCAGCCTAAAAAATGAATCATTTTTGTACCTCTTCACAAAAATTTCAACAGCGTATTCAAATAAACATTCTTATGTCGGTTTAACAAGTTGAAATCGAAGTAGAAGATATCTTCTACACGATCAATTATATAAATGAGTTAATCCAACACTTGCACTTTCACCTTTTTAACGCCCCAATTTAAAGCATCCTGCTCATTAGGAATAAAGACATCTACTCTATTTCCTTTTATAGCACTACCTGTATCCTCGGCTGTTGCGTAGCCATAGCCCTCCACATACACTTTTGATCCAAGCGGGATGACAGATGGGTCAACTGCTATTACTTTTGCATCCGGATTCGATTTTAAGTCGACACCTGTAGCTGTAGTCCCGATACACCCCTGACAATCAGCAGTATATGCCGTTGCTCTTACGGTAATCTCTTTTTCTATATCTGATTGATTCGTAGTTTCACTTTTTGATACTGTTTTTTCTTGTTCAGCTGTATTAGCTGGTACAGCTGTGTTAGTTGGTGCAGCTTGCTCTGATTTCGTTTCAGATTCTGCGTTCTCTGTCTCAACTTTATTTACCCCTGGTTTCATAACTAGGTTCTGTTCCGGATGAATTGTATCTGAATTTAAACCGTTCCAAGACTTAAGGTCGTTTACTGATACATCATTTTTATGCGCGATTTCCGATAGCGTGTCCCCCGACTCGACCATGTAATCCACTTCTTGAAAAACCTGTAGTGTTTCTCCCGCATAAATTGTATCTGACGACAACTGGTTCCAAGACTTAATTTCTTCTATTGAAGCTTTATATGTTTGAGATAGCCCCCATAATGTGTCTCCATCTTTCAGTTCGACATCTTCTGCTTGTACCGGACTAGTAAATGCACTAGATATTGCAGCCGCTGCCACTAGCGATAAGATTGATTTTTTCATATGTTGTTACCTCCCTGTAAGCTAATATTTGCAATCATATCACAGTTATTTTCTATACAAAGAACAGGCAGATAAAGAATAGATGACAGATATCACAGAAGTATAACGGGAAGATATCAATTTTTAAAATAATACTAGAATAATTACTATATTTGTCCGTCGTATCTAAATCACGACACCCATGGCGGAGTTCAGTTATTAGGTGCCCCAACTGTACTGGACCGTCTATTCAAACAGGCTATCTTCCAGAAACTGAATATGATGTATTTAAATAATTTTACATAGGCACTACATAATTAAACTTAATTTACAAATTTAAAAATACACTAGCTGTTCTGGCAACATAGAGTTCAGCAATACAATCCATACATACAGCCCATATTAATGATTAAGTGTCCTTATCTTTTATTTATTACATCAGATTTTCTATCATAATATATGTAAAAATAAAAAAACGAATAATGGACTTTTTTGTATATGTCCATTATTCGTTTTACAGTTTTGTACTACCACGGTGTTCCAATTACTACGAATATGAGCCAGGCAAGCCCTGGTCCGAAAGCCACAAAACAAGCAGATACAATTAAAAGTTTTCTAAAAAACTCATTTTGCTTTGTCCCTTGTGCATTTGCAAGCATCATTGCTCCATTGGTAGAGAAAGGACTTATGTCGACAATACTCGATGCAATTGAGATAGATGAAACAACTCCGATTGATGAAACCGCAGGATCCTGTAAAATTGGAATAGCAAGTGGAATAATAGCTGCTAAGAAACCTGTTGTGGAAGCAAAAGATGAGATAACTCCTCCAATATAGGATGCCGCAAGAGCTGCCATTATAGAATTATTCATACTAGCTATTAACTTTGTCATATAATCAATGGCACCTATTTGTTCTAGTACTCCTACATAAGTGACAATCCCTGTTACCATAAGAATAATTGGCCAAGGCATACTCTGTAGGACACCTTCTTGTCTTTTCGGAGCCATTAATGATAAAGCAAGTCCTACCCCGAACGCTGCAAACCCCATGTTTACATTGTATCCAAGAGCTAAAATAACTAAAAGGGCTATTCCAAGAAGTGTAAATCCCTTATACCAAGTCAATTTATCTTCTGATTTTTTAGGACTTTCCTCAGGAAGATCATTTTCATTTAAATGAACACCTTCTACTGTAGCAGCTGTATATATTTGAGCAGAATCTTTCTTAATAAATGAACATAAAGCTTTCGTAGAATATCTATCTTCAAATGAAATCGAAAAAGCAAAAGCCTTATTAAATGCCCATAATGAAGCTGTATTTCCACGAGTTAAAGGATCATTTGAGGATAAAATCTAACATGTAAATATGAGTCGACAATCGACGCTAATAACCATGAAACCCTTTTGTTATAGGAAATTTCCAACAATCTTTCATTCATTAAACCAAATCTTTTCTTTCTTTATAGATAACCGCCAGCCTCCTTCGCGTTTTTGGAGGCTGGACTATCTGAAAACTAAGCCTCATTATAAAGACTGAGCTAAGCACTCTAACATGACTAGCCTGGTGATTATTGATGTAATAAGTTAAAACTATGGCTGCCTTTTTGAAGCAACCCCTATGTTAAAATAAGGTTAGTTTAAAAGAAGAGGTGTCCGTACATGCAAAAGCTTCAGTTTGAACCATCATGGGATAAAACCTTATCCCTTAAAGATCGTAAAAGAATTGAGGAAATTCATTCCGAAACGAGCTTATCCAATCCTGCTAATATGCAACTAACCCCTTTATGGCAAGCCACTAATCATAAAGGAGAACTATTAATTACCGTACTTGTCCATAATTTTAGCCAACAGGTACTTTTATTCCATAATAAAAAACTACGTTATATTGAAAATAAAGAAATCATCGCAGAGCATATCTTTAGCCTTCCAGCACTAGTCATTCAGCAAGAAACTAGCATGCCATGGACATTTATTTTTCCTGTTGAAAGTTTAAAGAAGCCAACAACATTAGAAAAAGGCCACTTAGAATCTGTTGATTAATTAAATCAATAAAAGAAAAATAACACTTCGAGATTATTACAAGCTAGAACGTGAAATAATAATAACAGTGAATACATTGAGTTTTAAGGAGATGCTTTTTACAGATGGGTGCTATAGAACGAAATGGGTATAGATTTGAACCCGAGTATAGTGTAGTCGAGCAAAATGGGGCAATTCACGTCTATAATAAAGGGCAGTTTGTTGAAGAGGTAAAATTTTCCTTTTCCGGGAAATATCCAGAACTTAATCAAATTGAACAGCTAATTAATGAATATTGCGAACAGCATGGAATCTAAATTCTATATGTCCTCCCCCCTGTCTCTTCCTACGAAGGATGGTAAGTAAGATGGTTGCGAGAAAGAATCCCATGGCTTTTTAGCCATGGGATTGGTTAGTTCAATGACTCGACATAAACACGAACCATTTCGGGCGTAACGAGTTTACGAGTAGGGATAAATCTTTCATTTGCAAGAACATTAATTTGCAAAGTGACTTCATTAATTTTGTCTATTGTAAAGTCCTTTCCTGCTTTACATAACTCTATAGCCTCTTGAATATACTCTTCCCGTTGTTGGTCTAAACGAGTAAATTTAGTGAAATCTTGATTTTGTTTTTGGGCATGTAACGTGATAGCCTTGTGTACACTCATGATTGTTCACTCCTATGATTGGTATAATAGTTAACTTCTATATTAACAAGTTTATATAAAAAACTAAAGAATGCGAATTCCTAATTTTCAATCATTTTTAACGGGAATTAATCCCACGTTCCTGTCACTCCTAAAAGATTGGTAGTTTTGATAGAAAGAATCCTAGAAATATAAGATGATTTTATGTGTATATACTATCCATTATCTTTACCTTGAAACAGCTATTTCATAACACAAGGAGAGCTCAGTCTTTAAAGACTGAGCTCTCCTTCCTATTTACTTCTATTTTAACAAACATTACGTTTGCAACCTTGCTTAAATTTAAATGATGATCGCAAATATTATGTTTCCTTGAATCAGATGACAGGACTTTAATCCCTTACAACAGAATCACTTGTATTACGAACTCCTTTATCGAAATGACGTCAGCTTGTTATTATTATTTAGAAATATTATCATCCGGTTTAACTTCTAACGGTACTCGCTTGTCCATTTTTAACACGTAGTAGCTTACTACGACAAGAGCTAGAAAAACGATTCCAACAACAAGAGATAGACGAGTGCTAGGGTTAAACCACATCCCAACTAGCACAATTAGTAAAAATGCAATTGTCACATAGTTACTATACGGGGCAAAAGGCATTTTAAACGGATGGTTGCCCATCTCAGCGGCTTTTACCTTTCTGAATCTAAGCTGACTAATCAGTATCACAAACCATGGAATCATTCCAGGCAGAACGCTGGCACTATAAACATAGACAAAGATTTCTGGCGGAGCAAGATAATTCAAGACAACACCAATAGCTAAACCTATAAGGACAGCAATCGTACAATAGGCTGGGATGCCATTCTTAGATACTTTCGCAAAGATTTTAGGAGCTTGACCGTTCATGGCTAGCGTGTAAAGCATGCGCCCTGCACTGAAAATCCCACTGTTGCATCCCGACATTGCTGCTGTGATGACGACAAAGTTAATGATACCTGCAGCTGCAGTAATTCCGACTTTAGCAAACGTTGAAACAAAGGGACTGCCGAGTTCATCCAATTGATCCCAAGGATAGACTGTTACAATAACAAAAATGGCACCAATATAAAAGACTAAAATACGCCATATAATGGTTTGAATTGCTTTTGTTATGGTCTTCTGTGGATTTTTCGCTTCACCCGCAGTGATTCCAATCAGTTCAACCCCTTGATAGGCTGCTATAACAAGAGAAAGTGCAAAAAAGAAGCCTGTCCATCCTCCTGTAAAGAAACCGCCATTTTCCCAAAGATTTGATAATCCAATCGCCTGGCCATCATTTCCTAATCCGAAGAAGATTAAGCCCAAGCCAGCAACAATCAGAAGTACAATTGTTACAATTTTAATAAGTGCAAACCAAAATTCAAATTCTCCGAAGGATTTTACAGAAATGAGGTTTGCAGCTCCTAGAATACCCATGGCAATCACGCCTGGTATCCATGCAGGTAAGTCAGGGAACCAATACTTCATATACATCCCAACAGCAATAATCTCAGACATTCCGACAATTACCCATTGGAACCAATTACTCCACGCAGTCATATACCCTGCTAAAGGATGAATATAATCGCTCGCAAAGGTTGCAAATGAACCCGTAGTAGGCTCTAAATAAAGCATTTCCCCCATTGAGCGCATAATGAAAAATATAAAAAGACCAGCGACAGCATAAGCTAGCATGACAGATGGTCCGGTCCATTTAATTGTACTAGCTGAGCCCATAAATAAGCCCACACCAATGGTACCGCCCAAAGCAATCATCTGAATATGACGTGCCTCTAATCCTCTCTTTAATTCTTTGTTTGACATGATTGACTCCTTCGAATACAAATTAACGGCTATACTTCTCTATACTAGCTTCTTAATTGATTCTCGATTTATTAGCAAGATTAATACGCGCAACCGTTTTCCTATTTTATAATAATAAACAACCCATAAAAACACAAATGTATTTTTCAAAAAAACACATTCTATTAATATACTAAGAATACTCTGAATAAATATATCATTATCTTTAAAAGTATTTTTACAAAACATATAAAAAGTAGTTATCATCATGAAAATTGGTAAAAAGTTAAAAGCTAGATCCATTAATACGGACCTAGCTTTATATAAAAATACTTAATTACCAATGAAAAACATAACAGCTATCCTTATTTACGCTAGCCGTCACTATTTAAACGGATTTTTCCATTCCATCAACACGCCATAATTTTGTGATTCATCATCTTCCAAATAGTTTTCAACAACAGCGATGGGCGTTCGGCCACATTTTAATAAAAAGCTAATGACTGGATCATTTAGCTCACCAGACAAAACTTTTTCTACATATTCTTTCGCTGTCATCCTGCCAGAAACCCGCTTAAAGCCAGGTATTCGGCCACCACCTAATAAGCGATCAAGCTTCTTCTCAATAACGAGCTGATACATCGCCAGCATCATCCATTTTCCAAGTCCAAACTTTCGATACTTTGGTCGAATACTAATATCGACAACATACAGTGTATTTCCGTTTCCTTGATGATTACGAATATAACCATCATCCGTTATCTCAGACCAGGAATGTGTAGGATGAGCTGGATCAAAATCCACGCAAAGAGTCGTAAGTGAACCAGCTAATTGTCCGTTTACTTCCACACAGATAGCTCCTTCTGGAAAAAGTGTAACATGATTGTTTAACTGCTCACGATTCCACCATAGTTCCTCTGGAAAAGGAGGCGGAAAGCACTCCGATTGAACTTTGATTAATTCATCAAAATCCGCTTCTGTATAATTCCGTAAAACGGCACGCCGTGGCTTCTGTTGATCGAACACAAAAAAACCGCTATAGTATGCCATTATTAATCGGATGTCTCCCAATCAGGATATAAATCCGTGCGGCGATCTCGCCATGTTGTCACGGAACCTTTCTCGCGAACTTGATATAGTAAGTCTAAATCAAGGTCAGCCGTAATAATCATATCATGGTTCAGCTCACCTTCACATAAAATGCCTTTTGGCGGGAATGGAATATCATTAGGTGTAATGACCGCTGCCTGACCGATATTGGCACGCATAAAGTCAACCGTAGGAAGCGAACCGACTGTCCCAGTCGTGACAACATACACTTGATTTTCAATTGTACGAGCATGCGCTGTATAACGAACGCGATGAAAGCCATGACGATCATCTGTACAAGACGGGCAGAAGATAACATCGGCCCCTTTCGCTTTCGCCATTCTTACAATTTCCGGGAATTCGATATCATAGCATGTTAAAATCGCAATCCGTCCTTTATCCGTATCAAACACATTCAACTTATCACCTTTATGCATATTCCATTCATGCACTTCAGTCGGCGTACTATGAAGCTTCGCTTGCCCCGCAATCCGACCATCTGGATAAAATAAATGAGCTACATTATACAAACACCCTTCTCGTTCAATAACGTGAGTGCCTCCAATAATATGCATCCCTGTTTCTTGCGCAAGCTTACTAAACAGTGCGTGATATTTCTCCGTGAAACTTGGTAAATCTTGAATCGTTAAGCTTTGCCCTTGTTCATCACCAATTGATAATAGTTGAGTCGTAAAAAACTCAGGAAATAAAACAAATTCTGCTTCAAACTCTTGAGCTGTCTTTACATAATGTTCACATTGCTTAGCAAATTCCTCAAATGAGCTAATCGTATGTAAATGATACTGTACTGCAGAAACACGAAGTTTCATTGCCCTATTCCCCCTTAAACTCCCAATTAGGATGTTGTTGTTTTCTTCAGCTTTGATGGATTATTTATTTTATAACGAATCGCTTTGTCAAACTTTTTATCAACAATTTTACCATCGAATTCAAGGCTGTCCCCTTCTGCTAATTCCAGTTTTTTTAACGTTTTGCTATAGCTGCACCAAGCGTCTCCAATTTCTAGCTCTTGTTCGCCTTCTATTTTGACATGTTCAAGAAGAATGACCTCATCTTCTTCTCCGGTAAAATGATTCATTTTCGCTGTGAATTCTTTAACCGTTGCGGTGAAATGAACCTTATCTTCAGGCAACACAAGTTTCGGTTGTGCCGGCTCTTTTTTAGCCTTAGATTTAGGCTTCTTGTCAGACTTTACCTCTACTTGTTCTGCATGGGAATCTGTTGCCGTTGTCGCCTCTTCTATTAATGAGTCTTTTCCAAAACTAGCGCTTTGCATTTCCTTTAAATAAGCAGGATGAATACAGCCAAGGCTGCCATCTTCAAACTCCACTACGATAGTTTGTGTACTGCCGCCATACTCTTCATACCCAACTAGCTTAACCTTTGCTTGATAACCGTTTGATTTATATACAAGCTCTTTCTTAACTGAACGTTCTGTGAACAATTTCCACTCAGTACCTTTTGCAATATAAGCTTCCTCGTTCTCAAAAGTAATAAAATCACCCTTGGGCGGTATATAGCATATACCATTCGATAACCTGTCATTCACCAGACAACACTCCTAAAATATTTAGCTGTCCTTATTCTAGCAAAAGTTTACCTCGTTGCAAATTCATTGAACTGTGTGTTTATTCAGAAACCAATGTACTCAAACTTCCCCTCACTATCAGTATTACAACTAGCTGAACTTGAATAGGTTCTTATATAACCATTCTATACGATTTGGAGGTGAAAAGAATGACCTATTCCATTTATCCGCTTGGCGATCAAGCAGTCACAATTGAATTAGAATCTGAGCTAAACATTGCACAATGGCAAAAACTACGTCAACTCACGCAAACATTAGAGCACCTCAAACCTGATTGGCTGATTGAGTATATCCCAGCCATGACAACGCTCACCATCGTATATAACCCTCTAATTGTACAAAAACAATACGGAGCAAAGCGTTCTCCTTATGAAATCGTTTGTGAGGAAATAAACATCCTTTTCAAACAAACTCCTCCTCACACAACGAAGAAAGTGAAACACATCGATATCCCTGTTTGTTATGGGGGACAGCTAGGACCGGATTTACTTGATGTGGCGCAGTACACAAAGCTGACGCCAAAAGAAGTCATCCAACTTCATTCTGAGCGTACATACACCGTCTATATGATTGGCTTCGCTCCTGGTTTCCCTTATTTAGGTGAATTAAATCAAAAACTTCATATCCTGCAACGTACGAGCCCGCGTCTATTTGTTCCAGCAGGCTCTGTCGGAATCGGCGGTGAGCAAACAGGCGTATATCCACTCGATTCACCTGGGGACTGGCAGATAATCGGTCAGACACCGCTTGCACTATTTCTTAAAAATGCCGAACCACCGTCTTTACTGAAAAGCGGCGATCAAATACGTTTTGTACCAATTTCAGAAGCAGAATACACCACTTTACGAAACAAAGAGGGGTAGATAATAAGGATAAGGAGCTGTATAACACGATGTTTACCATTATCAGGTCTGGCATGTTAACGACAATACAAGATTTAGGACGTCACGGCTATCAGCAATACGGGGTCAGCGTTTCTGGAGCGATGGATACATTTGCCCACCGAACCGCCAATCTCTTAGTTGGAAACGATGAACAGCAAGCAACACTAGAAATGACCCTTATTGGACCTGCCATCCTTTTCGAAAACGATACATTCATCTCTATTTGCGGAGCGGATTTGTCTCCAACCATCGATAATGAACCATTGCCGTTATGGCGACCGATTTTTGTTCGCAAAGGCAGCAAGCTTTCATTTGGTTTTTGTAAAAATGGCTGTCGCGCCTATTTAGCCATTGCAGGAGGGATTCGTGTTGCAAACGTAATGGGCAGTCGCTCTACTTTTTTAAAAGCACGGATAGGAGGTGTACAAGGACGCGCCGTTCAAAGCGGCGACCAATTATCAAGTTATTCTCCCTCTCCTTACATAACCAAACTTATCGAACGATTTACTTGCATGACAACGAAAAACCACCTTCCAGTAAAATGGCATATTTCTTATGAATGTATCCCGCATTTCAATAAGAAACATACCGTTTTTGTTATGAAAGGAAAACATTTTTCACAGTTTACACGAGATAGCCAAGAACACTTTTTCACAAAACCTTTTACCATTTCCATGAACTCAGATCGTATAGGCTATCGTTTAAAAGGAACTCCTCTATCATTAGCAGAGCCAAAAGAATATTTGTCTGAACCCGTTATATTCGGTTCGATTCAAGTTCCTACTAATGGCCGCCCAATTCTTTTAATGGCTGATCATCCAACAACAGGCGGCTATCCACGAATCGGTGAAGTCGCATCAGTCGACCTACCGCTCATCGCTCAATTAAAACCAGGTGATGTCTTATCCTTTCAAGAAATCTCCGTTCAACAAGCACAACGACTCTTACTTGAACGAGAAGCGATGATAGGTGTCCTTAAACAAGGAATTAAATTAGCACTTAAAAGAGCAGGAAATACATGATTGATTTAAGGTGGGGCACTCAAAGCTTTGCAAATGAGAAATAGAGCTTTTTCAAATAGTGATTAACCGCCACCTTCTTACACATTAATAAAGCATGATACTCATTCTGTCTAAATATAATGAATTGATATGTATTGTTTTGTTTAGTAAAGATTACTCCAAAGAAGCAACACTCAAAAAATACTATTTTGGTAGACTATTTTTTGAAACTAGATAAAGGGTGATCATACAATGGATGAAATAGGTCTAGACCCTTATGTACATGTTCGTACCGTGAAAAATCTGGAATACGAACCGAACGAAGAAAAGATAAGCTTTATTTCTGATTATACGGGATTACCACAGATATGGGAGTATAATCAAGAAAATGGATGGATTGCTCAATCTTCTTTCACAAAGGAAGGAATCACCTTCTTAAAATATGTTACTGGTAAATCAGATCTGATTATCGGGATGGATGTTTCGGGTGATGAAAGAGAACAATTGTACTTATTAAAGATGGATGGAGAGTTGATTGCCCTAACAAACTCCCCAGAACATGTTCATTTATATGGTGGAAGCTCTCCAGATGGAAAATGGATTGCATGGTCTAGCAATCGACGAAATCAAGCATTTTTTGATATTTATATTCAGAATCTTGAGACCCTTGAAATTCGCCTCGTTTTTGCCAAAGATGGGAAGTTTTCCGTGGTGCAATGGTTTCCTGACGGGAATTCATTATTGATTAGAAAAACTAACTCTCCTCTTGATAATGATTTAGGTGTATTTTCTCTTTTAACTGGATGCATAGACTGGATAACAGAACATTCGGGAGAAGCGAGTTTTAAGAATGTCCATTTTAATAAGAATGGAGATCATATTTATTTATTAACAAATAAAGACCGTGAATTCTTTGGGCTGGCATGTATACATTTACCTACTAAACAATTCACTTGGCTGGAGCAGGGAAAATGCGATTTTGAAGGCCTAGCCATGAATGAGAAGAAAAACCAATTAGCGTTTACTATCAATGAAGGGGGAATATCCAAAGGGTATTTACTAGACTTAAATATAAGTACTCTTTATACATGGGAAACGCCAATGGGCGTAATCACAAACCTCAAATTTTCACCAAAAAATCAAAGGCTCATCTATATATTGAATGGACCTGCACACCCATCTGATATATGGGAGCTTGACCTTGAAACCCTCAAGACAAAACGCCTTACCTATGTTTCCCGAATTCCTATTCTCGAGAGGAAATTAATTGAGCCTAAGCAAATATTCTTTCGTTCTTTCGATAATCTTCAGATACCCGCCTTTTACTATAAGCCGAAATGCGCGGCTGAGAAATTCCCTGTTGTCATATATATTCATGGTGGCCCGGAAAGTCAAAGTCGTGCTGTTTATAACCCTCTTTTGCAATATTTTTCAAGTCTTGGTTATGCAGTGGTAACTCCTAATGTTCGCGGCAGTACAGGTTACGGAAAAACGTATACCCATTTAGATGATGTTCGTAAACGTATGGACGCTGTGAAAGACCTTATTTCTTTAGTGAAATGGCTTAAGGAAAATACGAATGCTGATGTTGGTAGGATAGCGGTTATGGGGGGCAGCTATGGTGGATTTATGGTTCTTTCCGCAATTAGTCATTATCCTAATTTGTGGGCAGCTGCCGTTGATATCGTAGGAATATCAAGCCTACGAACGTTCCTAGAAACAACAAGTCCTTGGCGGAAGAAGTTTAGAGAGGATGAATATGGAACGGTTGAAAAAGATGGAGAATTTTTCGATCAAATCGATCCTCTGAATCATGCGGATAAAATCACCTCTCCCCTTATGGTAATCCATGGAGTTAATGACCCGCGAGTCCCGATTAAAGAATCAGAGCAGATTGTGAATAAACTTAAGACACGAGATCATCCTGTTACATATATTCGTATAAAAGATGAGGGGCATAGGTTAGTAAAACTTAAAAATAAAATATATGCCTATTCTAAGTTGGCTGATTTTCTTGAAACATACATTGGAAAGAATTAATCTTCTTAATACGGAAGTATATAAGATGGTTTAAAACATCAGTATTGCTATTCCATTGTTAATAATGGAATAGCCTTTTTTTAGTGTACTCCAGATTTTGATGTATTCATAAATACAACTCCTAAAATGATACAAGAAATCCCTAAAACAACTCCTAAACTAAATGGTTCGGCAAATATTAAAATCCCTAAAATTGTTGTTAACGCTGTTCCTACTCCAGACCAAATGGCATAAGCTAAGCTAAGTGGTAGAAAGGCTAATGCTTTACTTAGCATAAAAAATGCTAATCCATAGCCAATAATAACGCCTATTGTTGGGACTAACTTTTTAAATCCTCCTGTTAATTTCAACATTGAACTACCAAATACCTCAGCTATAATAGCAATCGCTAACCATAAGTAACCCATTAATTAACCTCCGAAAAGAAAAAAGCCGTTAATAAATAACAGCTTTTTTTCCTTATATTACTTTTACTGCTTCTCTATTAGCAATTTCCAATGTTAGTTCATGAAGAGTCATTTCAGGTCGGCTTCCTACACGGATATTAACACCTGTTTGACCAAGTCCTTCACTGATATAGAATGGCTTTCCATCCTGCATATGAAATCCTTTAATAATATTCATTCGTGCCAACTTCCCCATTTTTACAAGGTGATACGCTTTTGGATAGCAAATTTGTCCACCGTGAAAATGGCCGGCAAGCAAATAATCAAAATGATAGTTCTTCATATTCAAAACAATATTTGGATCATGAGTTAATACTAAGTTTGTTCCAAATGTAATTCCTTCATAAGCGGCTTCAATGTTGCTTCGTTTTGTACTAAAGTCATCAATGCCAATGATATTGACTCGTGTGCCTTGGACAGAAATGATGTCCGTTTCGTTTTGTAAAACCTTACAGTTATATTTTTCAAGTGTTTGAATTAATACCTTTAAATTTTTGGGACGTAGTACATAATCATGGTTGCCTAAGACAGCGTAGATTCCATACTTTGGCTGTAATTGGTTTAGTGTTTTTAAATACGGAATAAGCTTGGGGATTGTACGTTTACGATCGAGAAAATCTCCAGTGAGTGCAATTAAATCAATGGGTTCATCTTTTAACTTCTCATACAGTTCATTAGGGGAAATTGATATATTTTCGAGATGCAAATCAGAAAGCTGCAGAATATTTAATTTTGGATGGTGTTGATTCGATAATTGTGCATTGATTTTCAATTTATTTATCACGATATCTTTCGTGTTTTTATATGCTTTTTTAATGAAACAATAAAGAATAATCATTAAAACAAAAATCAATAATATTTTCAATAATCACGCCTCCTTCCTAACAGATTATACAGGAAAAAGGCTGTTATTTTTACAAGAAATAGATGGGATAAATGTTATCTCCATATGTCTTTCTTTTATTTTGGACAGAAACTATATAAATCCAAATTGATTTTCTGGCATTATCCCATCTAGTCGGCAGAACGATTCCTGGCTCCTGCTTGCTCTAGCTCCATGAACTGATGAGGTAGTAAACCTTTCACTTTACCTCTTCTTCCCAAAATAAATCATTTAACGTACGAGATAATGCTTTGCAAATATTAACGCACAAACTTAATGAGGGATTGTACTTTCCAGATTCAATCAATCCAATTGTTTGTCTAGAAACACCGACAATCTTGGCTAACTCTTCTTGCGACAAGTCCTTCTCTACTCTTGCAAGCTTCAATTTCATATTTTTCAAAAGACTTCACCTACAACTTCTTATCATCATCTTGATATTTCATACTAACTTTCTTTGCTAGCAAGTATATACCACCAAACAAGAACAGTAAAATAGGCAAATAGATTATAACTGAAACAAATGATACTAATGTAAAATACCATAAACCTTGAGAGCTGCTATCTGCATAGGATACAGCACTATTTATGCCCATCACTACAGCTATAATAAAAGCTAAACCAACACTACTAAAAATAGTCTTCATACTCATAGATGTTTTGCTGGTACGATCATGCATTTCGACTTCATCCCAGAATACCCCTAAGAAAATAGAACGAGCTAAAAAGTATACTCCTCCTCCAATCAAAATCACTAATTCTAGAACTACCTCTTCAATGCCTGCACCATACTTATACATTTTCACGACAAAACTGACTAAGCAAATCGCCATAATAACATGATACATTTCTTTATAAATTTTATTTCTAACATTTTCAATTCGTTCATCCGTCGTTTTTTTCGTTCGTTTAAATAGATTCATTTTAATCAACCTCCCGTTTTTTTGAACCCTTACACTTATTATATGCTTCACTTAACATTTTGCAATATATATATTACATTTTTAATTATATATATTGCAAATCTCATGAATGAAAGAATGATTAAACTTTATTTAAAAGCAACAAATTCAACAAGTTTTATAAAAGTATTTGGAGAAGAGAAAGAAAAAGAAAAAGTCGAACACCTTAAAGTGGCAAACGAAGAAAATTTATGTTATATTTTGGTTTCCATATAGTATCTAAAAAAGAGGTGTATCAAAATGAATAAAACCGAATTAGTACAAGCTGTATCCGCGCAAGCTGAAATGACACAGAAGGATGCTGCAAAAGTAGTTGATGCATTATTTGAAACGATTTCTAACACACTTGCTAAAGATGAAAAAATCCAATTAATTGGATTTGGTACATTTGAAGTACGTGAACGTTCAGCTCGAAAAGGTCGCAATCCACAAACAGGCGAAGAAATAGACATTGCTGCTTCTAAAGTTCCAGCTTTTAAACCAGGTAAGGAATTAAAAGAAGCCGTTAAATAAAATTACTATACATTTAATGTAAAAGACTCTGGAGATGGGACAACCTCCAGAGTCTTTTCTTCTTTAGTTAAATTCTTCGTCAAAGCATTCTCCCTTATTCAAAGAAAAAGATGCTCAAATTTTGAACACCTTTCATTACTATGGATATATTAACTTTATTTACACTGATTAGAAGCAATCTTTTCTTTCACCTTATTAAATATCTTAAAATGGTATTAAATAATTCGGCTCCGAATACTCGCACATAATTTGTCCATAATGACTACTGTAACTAATATAAGGATAATAATCGTTGCCGTTTCTTCATACTTAAACAATCTCTGAGTGGATAATAAATCAAAACCAATCCCTCCAGCACCTACAAGTCCTAAAACGGTTGCTGCACGTACATTAATTTCCCAACGATATAAACTTACTCCAATAAACTCAGGTAAAATCTGCGGCCATACAGCAAATCGTAAAATCTGAATCTTATTCGCACCAGCTGCTTGTAATGCTTCAATTTCGCCCTTACCAATATTTTCAATAGCCTCTGCGTAAAATTTCCCGAGCATTCCTGCCGAGTGTATTGCCATTGCCATTACCCCTGCAAAAGGACCTAATCCAACGGCAGCCACAAATACAAGTGCCACAATTAATTCTGGTATCGATCGAATAACATTTAAAATAAATCTGCAAGCTCGATAAATGGATGAATGCGGACTCATATTTTGTGCCGCTCCTATTCCTAACGGTATCGAAAGAATAATCGCAATTAAAGTTCCTGTAATAGACATTTGAATAGTAATCAACATTGAAGAAAAGTATTGTCCGAAATTGGCCAAACTCGGCGGAAACATGGAAGAAATTATGTTCCACATATTCGGAAGTCCTTCCATTAGTTCGACTACGTTAAACTTTACACCTATTGCGCTCCAATAAATAACGGCCATAAATAGCAAAGTATAAACTAGAACTTTAATATTGCTTTTAAGTATTTTTTGGATAGTCGTTCTTTTTTTATCAATAGCCTGCAATTAATTCACCTACTTTCATTTCTTGTTCGCTGTTATTTTCATGTTGCTCATATAATTTGTACAACTGCTCTACCGAAATCAGATGAGATAAAGTATCAATTTTGATTACACCGTGATTTAAGCCAATGATTCGCTGGGCATATTCTTTTGCCAGCTCTACATGATGCAAGGTCATAATAAGAGTAAGGTTTTCCTCCTCTTTTAAACGTTGCAGCAGGTCCATAATCGAGTGAGCTGTTTTAGGGTCTAAACTTGCTACAGGTTCATCAGCGAGAAGAATAGTTGGTTGTTGAATAAGTGATCTTGCAATGGCTACCCTCTGTCTTTGTCCGCCACTTAATTGGTCCACTCTTTTATGCCGATATTCATAAATGCCAACTTTATTTAGATAGTATTCGGCTAATTCACGATCTTCTTTACTGAATATTTTGAAAAATGATTTTACTGTCGAAGTATACGCAAGTCTGCCACAAAGGGCATTATCAAGAACCGTCATTCGATTTACTAGATTAAAATTTTGAAAGATAAAACCAATATTTTTCCGGAAGGCCTGTAATGACTTTGGTTGTGTTGGAATAGGTTGCCCATTAATCGTCAATACTCCTGACGTTGGTCGCTCAAAACCATTTAAACATCTTAACAAAGTAGATTTCCCAGCTCCACTAGGACCTAATAAAGCTATTATTTCACCATTAGAAATAGTTAGATTGATATCTTTCAGTACAGTTTCATTGTTAAAATTCTTTTTTAAGGTTTGAATGTTAATCATTCATGTATTCCTCCAAAATTGATCTGTTATTCCATCTTGCTTAAATCAAGGTTCAATAACTTAGCTAATTCACGTAGCCCATCATACTCGTGATCTTCTACACTTGTAAATCCTTGAGCTTCCTTAAAGGAGTCTAGAATTTCTGGAGCATTTTTATCCATCTCGATAAATGCTGTTCTTATTTTTTCAATCGTTCCTGCATCTAAAGAGCTGCGTGCTACAATAGGCTGAGTTGGAATTTTTTCAGATTCACCTAAAGTGACTGTATTTTTTGTCATCTCTTTTTGTTTCATATCTTCATATATATTGACAGCCACAAAAGCTGCATCTACTTTGTTATTTTCTACAGCAAGCACAGAGGCATCGTGTCCGCCACTATAAATAACTTCTTTTAAATCTTTATCTGGATCAATTCCATTGTCCAATAACCATTTTCTTGGAACTAAATTTCCAGAAGAAGACGCAGGGTCGACAAAAGCGACTGTTTTTCCCTTTAAATCTTCAATAGATTTAATGCTAGAATCACTTTGAGTAATAAGTAAGCTTGTATAGAATTTATCTCCCGTTTTTTTACTGATTTCAGCTACTAATGGTTCTACTTTCGTTTGGTCTGCTGCTAAAATATAAGAGAAAGCACCTAAGCGCGCAATATCAATTTTATTGTTTTTCATCGCTTCAATTACTGCCGTATAATCATTAGCTAAAAATAATTCAACGTTCATACCTGTTTCTTTTTCTAAATACTCTGCTACAGGTTCATACATTGCAGAAACATCCGCGTTGTCGTCTGTTGGAATAACTCCCATTTTGATAGTTTCTTGCTTCTCTGTGCTAGCTTCATTAGTTTGACTACAAGCAGCAACACTTAATAAACAGATTACGGCTAAGATTGCAGTTACTATTTTTTTCATCATTTTACCTTCTCTCCTTGATCATTAAATATCGACATAAGAACGCTTATAACATCTTCCTTTGTTAACGCGATAGGATTATTATCCATCCGCCCTTTAGTAAAGGCATTTTCAGCTATAGATTCAATAATTTCCGGATTAGCATTGTAATCTTTAAGATTGCTGGAGAAACCTGCACATTCATAAATATGATCAATAAACTGCTGAACTTCCTTACAATGATTTACATCAAATGCTTCAAATAATTGATCTTTCTCAATAATTTTCTCAAGATTTAATTCCATTATTTTGGATAGGGTTAAGCTTGCTGCTACACCGTGATCTATTCCTAGATTCAAAGTAAGAGGATAAGAGATTGAATGGCATGCCGTCGTCTTTGTATTGCTAAAAGCTAACCCAGCATATAAACTTCCTAAAGCAATTTCATTTCTTAATTGAATATCATTAGGTTGATTTAATACTTTTTCCAAGTTACCTACAATGCGTTTTATTGCTTCTAACGAATATACTCTTGATATTTCATTAGAGCTCTTTGACCAGTAAGCCTCTGTAGCATGACATAAAGCATCAAGTGCTGTTGAAGCCGTTAATTTTTTCGGTAATGTTATCGTAAGAGCAGGATCGATAATAGCGGTATGTGCATACAACTTTTCACAATCTATTGATAATTTCACTCCTCTAGCTCTATCCCAAATAGTAGCCCAGCAAGTAACTTCTGAACCTGTGCCTGATGTAGTCGGTACTCCAATCCATGGAACGATGTTTTCATTTTCTACATAGCTTTTTTGCTCAATCACTGATTGAAGTGTAGGAATAGAATCAATCTCCATATGAGTTAATGCCGACAAAGATTTCGAAAGATCTAAAATACTCCCTCCTCCAACACCGATGATGCATTGGAAATCAAAGTTTTTAGTTTCTAAATAATAATGAAATAAATCTTCAATATCAGGATTAGAAATTTCTATTTCGATATGTTTAACGTTAAATCTTTCAAGACACTTAACTAAGGTATAAGCAGGTAGAGAATCTGAAAAATCTCCACCTCGGGTAAGAAGCACAATATTTTTTACTTGAGTACTAAGATTTCCCAACATATTTTCAATTACATCAATACTATCTATTACTACCTTTACTGGATTATGGAAGTTTCCCATTGTTCCATTTCCCTTCTTTTTGTATATTCGTGAGGATAGATCCCTTGTTGCAATAAATCATTTATTCTTTCAATGGATTCAGGTAACTCCTTAATTGAATTAATGACGAAATGAGCACCAGCTTGATAGAATTTTGTTCTAGCTGCTTCCATACTCATGAAAAGATCAGTCTGATTCATGTAATTTATTTCTCTCTCACTGAACCCATGCAGACTGCTTCCTAAAATGACTCCAACACTCCACATCCCTGCATGTATGCCTTCTTGAATATCAGATACTGTATCGCCTACTTTAATCATTTTTTGCATCCCATTAATGTCTAACTGAATCGCATTTTCATAACACATATAAGGAAATGGGCGCCCTTTTCCGACTGTCTCTGACGTAATCCTAATATCCGGTTTATACCCGTGTTCGGCTGCCTCCTCAGCTACAATATCCAACATTTCTTTCGTATAGCCACTCGTCGATCCTATTTTAATCCCTTGTTTACGTAGCTTATCTACTACATCAATTATTCCTTCGATTGGTTTTGCAAATGATCTAAGATTAGAGAGTAAAATAGGTTCGAATCTCAAATACAGCCCATCTATATCCTCTTCCCCTGGATATTTGTCGTATTTTGCTCTCCATTGCGTTTTTACGCTATGTAATTGGCATAGTTCATAAATATGATCCCACTTATTCATCCCCATCGGCCCTCTAACCTCTTCAGAAGTGATGACAATTTCCCTTTCTTTAAAGATTTCTACAAATACATTCATTGGAGCTAAACAACCATAATCTACCGTTGTTCCTGCCCAATCAAAAATAACTGCTTCAATTTTTTCACTCAATAGCTTCACCTGCTTTGTTATTGTTTCATGCTTCATAATGCAAGATTAATCCGTTTTACGCAGTTTTACAATGGTATTTACGCTTTATTCATATAACATTAACGTTTTTTACATAGAAAATATGGACTTTTCACTTTACAAACTGCTCTTTTTTGCTTTATTTTGCTTTTTTATAATAAATGTTAATATTTAATGGAGGAATAATAACTATTTTTATCAAATGAATATAAATCGGAGGAAAGAAATTTGTTACAAGAACATCGGCATCAAAAAATTGAATCTTTTTTAAAACAACATAAAGCTGTAAAAGCTGCTGAACTTGCATCATTATTAAATGTCTCTATAGATACTGTTCGCAGGGATTTAGAAACGCTTGAGAAAAAAGGAACAGTAAAAAGAGTTCATGGAGGCGCTATTTTAAAACAAAATAATAATAATGTTTTAAATAAACTTTTTAATGAAAGAGAAGTCAAAAATTTAGAAAACAAACAAGAAGTTGCTGCATTAGCAGTTGAATTAATTGAAGAAGGACAAGCAATTGCTCTCAATGGCGGGACAACTACAATCGAGATAGCAAAAGTATTAGTAGAAAAATTTCAGAGATTAACGATTATTACAAATGATATTCGTATTTTAAGTATTCTTGGAGCTAATAAACATTTCAACGTTATCCTTTCTGGTGGTTTTTTTAATCCAGAAGAGTACACCCTATACGGAAAACAATGTGAAGAAATTCTTTCCAATTTTAATATTGATATCGCTTTTATTACTGTAAATGGATTATCACTTGAAAACGGTTTAACAGATTTTAGAATTCACGAAGTAGGAGTTATCCAAACGATTCTCTCACGAACAAAATATAAAGTTGTAGCAGCAGATTCATCAAAGTTTGAAACATCCTCTTATATTAATGTTTGTCCATTAAAGGAAATTGATCTTATCGTCACAGATAGTTCAATACCTTCAAATATAGTAGAAGATTATAACAAGGCTAATATTCGAATCCTTTCCCCTCACTAAATTACATAGCACCTATGTCGGGAGCATGAAAAAAGCAGCCAGATTTTTAATCTGACTGCTTTTTTATACTTATAATATTGGCGATAATAATCTCGATAACGATTCCTTCATACGTATCTTTTTAGAACGTTTTTCATACAATTCCATCGTTAATTCTGTGGACACTTCGATATCTTTATAAAAAACGGTTGTCAGCGTCTGTGCAATACTTTCATCATAAATGAAGGCATTGACTTCAAAATTCAGCTTAAAACTTCTCACATCAATATTGGCTGTGCCAACCGATGAAACTTCTTCATCTACTACAATCATTTTGGCATGAATAAAACCGTTATCATAAATATATACTTGTGCCCCAGTCTTTAATAACTCTCCTGCATAATACGTCGTTGCCCAATACACAAATACATGATCCGGCTTATTCGGAATCATAAGCTTCACGCTAATTCCCGAAAGACTGGCAATTCTTAGTGCATCTAACAAGCTGGAATCCGGAATAAAGTACGGCGTTTGAATCAAAATCGACTTTTTCGCCGATGTAATTAATTTAATATAACCGTTTTTAATTTGTTCCCATTCTGAGTCTGGGCCGCTTGTAACAATTTGTAAACCGATAGAGCCATTTGGTTCAAGCACAGGAAAATAATTTGGTTGATACACAATATCATGATGTTTAGACGCTTGATTCCAATCGAGAATAAACCGAGTTTGAATCGCATATACCGCTGAACCCTCTATCCGCAAATGGGTATCGCGCCAGTAGCCAAATTTTTGGACTAATCCTAAATACTCATCCCCTACATTAAAGCCTCCAACATAGCCAATTTTCCCATCAATAATGACTAATTTCCGGTGATTACGAAAATTAAGACGCGGATTAAAAAACTTTACTTTAGACGGAAAGAACACTTCCACTCGCCCACCGGCCTCGCGGAACTCTTTAAAAAACTTCTTCTTCAATGTTCGCGATCCTAAATCATCATATAATACACGAACTTTAACCCCTTCTTTAACCTTAGCTGTTAACGCTTCAATAAACCGTTTCCCTAAGCAATCATTTTGAATAATATAATACTGAATATGTATATGATTTTTCGCTTGCGCAATATCTTTAAACAATTGCTCGAACTTTTGCTTACCATCCGTAAAAATCGAAACTTCATTATCTTCCGTTAACACGGCATCATTTGTCCATAAATGCATATAAATTAAATCTCGATAGTCTCTAGTTGAATCATTCCTAAATAAAAACTGGTTATTTGTCAAGCCCGTTAACTGTTGATCTAAAATCTTTTCAATTCCAACTTTCTTCTTATCCTCCCAATGAAATAAATGGGAGCGGCGTAATGTGCGTCCAAATAAAAGGTAAAGAACAAAGCCAACAACAGGTAAAAAATATAACACTAATAACCAAGCCCATGTTGTACTCGGCTCTCTTCTTTCAATAAAAATAACAATCGTCGCAAACAAAAGATTTAAAATGAGAATCAAAATAAGGAAAATCGTTGTAATTGACATAGTTAAATCCTCACAAACAAGTTTTATCTTCTCTGTTAAGGATAACATTCATTCTTTATTAAAAAAAGGAATAAACGTCGTTTAATAAGGACCATTTCACTAAAAAAATAAGAGGCCCATCCAAAAACTATGGAAAGCCTCTTTCTATAACGGCAAAAAATCAAGTGACTCCATTATTGCTCACACAATATCGATCCATATTTTTATTGCTGTCGCGGAAATTAAGAGCGCAAGGAGCACTTGCAAAACCTTTGTATTCATTTTTTTACCTGCTTTCGCACCAAGCGGAGAGGCAAGTAAGCTTGCAATAATCATAATAACAGCTGGATATAAATCCACTTGTCCGGTAGATACTTTACCAACTGTTGAGCCAATAGATGAAATAAACGTAATCGCTAAGGAAGAAGCAATCGTCATCCTTGTCGGAATTTTTAACACTGTCAACATAATCGGCACAAGTAAGAAAGAACCTGCGGCACCGACAATTCCTGAACCAATTCCAACAATAAACGCCAATCCTGTTGCTAGCCATTTATTAAATGTAACTTGATCAAATGATTGGTCGTCTATATTCTTCTTCGGTATAAACATCATGACAGCAGCAATCAAGGCAAGAATGCCATAAATGACGTTAATCCCCGATTCGGACATCCAGCGTGATCCATAACTGCCAATGAAGCTTCCTAATAAAATACTAATTCCCATATAGCCGATGAGTGTTTTATTTAAATAACCGCCTTTTCGATAAACCCAAACACCGCCAATCGTAGCAAACAATACTTGTACGGCACTGATACCGGATACTTCATGGGCGCTAAATGCTGCAATGCCAAATAGAGGTGGAATATAGAGCAGCATCGGATACTTAATGATGGACCCGCCGATTCCGACCATTCCTGAAAGATAGGAGCCGATAAATCCAATTAGAAAAATAACAATCATAAATCCTATATCCATTTTAAACTCTCCCTTTAAGAAAAGGGACCAAATAAGGGTCCCTTTTCAAATTGATTCTGTATAAACCGACAATAAGCTTTACAGAGTAAAGATTGTTTTTTATCTTACAGCACAGCGATTAGGGCCAATCTCCATTTCTCTTTGCTCTTCTTCATCCGGTGTGATTTTCCCCATATTGACTTCACGAATTTGTTGATACGCATTTGGTTGTGGTGGAAGATTCTCCGATACAACGTTTCGGAATATCGCTTCATCTTCAATATTTAATCCATGATTTTCAGCAAATAGTTTGCCTAATTTCTCAGAAACCGTACCATCTTCATTAAGCTCACTCACAATCATGAAATGAGCTGGCAGAACAAGTAACTCATCCGATAGTGCACGGTAACGTTTATATAATGTTTCACGTAAATCCCCCACCCAATCGTCTGCTAAGCCTGCTAAATCAGGACGACCAATCGAATCAATGAAAAGGATATCTCCTGATAATAAATATGTGTTATCGACTACAAAGGAAGTAGAACCAATTGTATGCCCTGGAGAGTATAGCGCTTCAATTGAAATGGCTGTACTTCCAATCATTACTTCATGGCCGCCTTCCAGCTTGTTATAGTCAAACGTTACCTCAGCTGCATCTTTTGGAGGTAACCAATAACTCGCACCTGTTTCTTTCGCAATGACTCGGCCGCCAGAAATATGGTCTGCATGTAAATGTGTGTCAAATACATGCTTAATAGTTGCTTGTTTTTCTTTAGCAAAATTAAGGAACACATCCGTCATTCTTGTCGCATCAATCACAGCAGCTTCACCATCTGAAATTACCATATAAGAAAGACAGCCTTTTCCAATACGAACGAATTGATAAATCTCGCCACCGTCTTTTAAATCCCCAACCCTCACTGGTTCTAAATGTTCACTCCACGCTTTCATACCACCTTGTAAATAGCTAACATCTCGCCCAGCTTCAGAAAGCATGTCAGCTATCATGACCGAAGATCCTTCTTTAGCACAAACGACCAGAATGTCTTGATCAGTCGGAAGCTTCGGCAGTAATTCTTCTACTCCGTCTAATAAGTCAAAGTAAGGAATATTTAAATGTGCAAAATTAGCTCCTTCCACTTTCCAATCTTCAAAATCACTTGCATTTCGTACATCTAAAATAAAAAGAGGCTCTTTATTAAAAATCTTTTTCGTTACTTCTTTAGCTGTCATTGGTTGATAAGTCATCTAATATACCCCCTATAGTATTTAAAAGTGTATTTTTTTACTACTCCTATTAACTAGGAGTAGTAATTTACTTCAGATTAACAGCAAGTCAATCTCCTCAATGAGTAAAGCTTTCCTTTATGCTTTATAACGATTCCGTTGCCCCCGTCCATTGACTCATTCCAGGCACGACATTTATAACATGTTGAAAGCCTTGTTTCGCTAATTGTTGAGCCGCCAAATCACTTCGGTTTCCGGTACGACATACCACATAAATTTCAGCCTCTTTATTTAACGAAGATGCTTCTTTTTCTAAATCTCCTAGCGGAATAGATACAGCACCAGGTATATGAGTAAATGCATACTCTGCTGCTTCACGAACATCTACAATAATGACGGAAGAATCATGTAACTTCTCAGCCAACTCTTCATTTGAAATTACATAAGGATGTTTTTTCTCTGTTTCTTCTTCTCCGTTAGACTTACGTAAATAATGCTTTAATACTGAACCTTCTTCAATGATTCCAATATATTGATGCCCGCTGCTAGCAGCCCAAGCCTGTAAATCTGCTTTAGACCCTTTATCTGTCGCTAGCACTTCTAAAACTTGCCCTGGCTCCATCGCATTCATCGCTTTTTTTGTTTTCACGATGGGCATTGGACAAGCTAATCCTGTTGCATCAAGTGTCACATTTGTTTGAATAGCCATTTCAAGCCTCCCTCTATACCTATACGGGTATATTTTAAATTAAAATTTTTTATTTCATACTTCATAAGCAATCACCCACGACTGATGAAAATTTCACTTTATTCTACATCGCCGTCCCAAGCAAGCATGCCGCCACCCATGTTTATCACCTTAAATCCTTGATATTCTAGAAATAATGCAGCTTGAGCACTGCGTCCACCCGAACGACAAACGATAATATATTCTTTCGTTTTATCTAAATCTTGAAGACGAAATTCTAATAAACCAAGAGAAATATGAAGAGCGGTAGGAATTTTCCCCTCTGCCACTTCCATTGCTTCACGTACATCTATTAAATGTAGTTGTTCCCCTTTTTCTAAAAGAGACTTCACTTCTTCCGCTGAAATAGTTTTCATTATACTCCTCCTCATCTAAATAAATAAATTGACATGTCCCTCTTCTGCATCTGCTAAATAGGCAGCTACTCCTGCATACTCAATGCCCTCTAACAATTCTTCTTGCTGTAAGCCGAGCAAATCCATCGTCATCGTACAAGCTACTAACTTCACGTCTTGCTCCTGAGCCATTTCAATTAATTGTGGTAAAGTCATCGCGTTATGCTTTGCCATTACATGTTTAATCATTTTTGGACCGAATCCTGCAAAATTCATTTTAGAAATGCCCATTTTATCTGCCCCACGCGGCATCATTTTTGCAAACATCTTTTCAATAAACCCTTTATTTACTTTCACTTCTTCCTCTTTACGAAGCGCGTTCAATCCCCAAAATGTATGAAAAATTGTCACTTCATGATCATAGGCCGCTGCTCCATTCGCAATAATATAAGCTGCCATCGCTTTGTCGTAATCTCCACTAAACAAGACAATCGTTGTTCTTTTCTTTTCAGTCACTTGTTTACCCCCTCGTTATACATATACCCCTATTGGTATTATGGAGCGTAAAAAAATTAATGCTTTTTAATTAAAAATTGAATTACATCATTTTCTTCTGTTACTTCTATTAATTCATGACCTGTTGATTTAGTCCATGCTGCAAAGTCATTTTTTGATCCTTTATCTGTTGTATGCACTTCAAGAATTTGTCCTTCTTCTAACTCTTGAATCGCTTTTTTTGCTCGAACAATTGGCATTGGACACGCTAAACTTTTTGCATCTAAAAATTTATCTACTTTCATGTTTCATTCCTCCAAACGTTATTTTATACCCTATAGGGTATATTATATATAAAATAAAAAAGGTTGCAAGCCTTTTTTTATTTTATCTGCTTTTCACAAGTAGATTTACTGCCTCTTTGACAAGCTCTTCAGGATTTTTATCACCTGTTTCATTTGCCATACGAACACATTCCACAAGATTAGAACTAACAATTACACCAATTGTACGATCGATCGCGGAACGTGTGGCTGAAAGCTGCGTTACAACATCTTTACAGTCTTTATCCTCTTCCATCATTTTCAGAATACCGCGAAGTTGACCTTCAATTCGCTTGACTCGATTTTTCACTTGAGCATCATATTCCATACGTAACGGCCTCCTTTACTGCTTGTATGTAGGTTACCCTATTGTACAAGCTAGCTATCAAAGAAAACTAACATCTTCAATATATACCCTACAAGGTATATTGTCAACATTTAAAATAAGAGTATGTTTTAGAATGCTATTGATTTTCGCTTATAAAATGAAGAATAAAGTTAAACATAAGAACATAAACAAATTCTTTCTCAATATAACTTAAAATCCCCTTATATTAGCAAACAAGCGAACACAAGGGGATTCGATAACAGTTCATAATCAGGTAGGACGTTTTATTTCAAATGTTGGACCTAATTTACTGTAAGTGTTTCCAGCCAATCGAGCTACAGGTTGCAGCGCTTCAGCGTTTATTCGCCCAGCTTGATAGAGTGATGGTTCGATATGATAACAGACGATTTTGCCAATTAATAAATCGCAACCAACTTCCCCACTTTGGCCTCCAAGCTGAATCGCTTCTTCCAGCTTACATTCAAACCGAATTTTTGCTTCTTTCACAGCAGGTACAGCAATTCGTTCGCTCTTCACTAACGTAAAATTAGTTCGTGATATCTCACTTTCGTCTGCTGGAAGTTCAGCCGCTGTTTCATTCACATCGGCAACAATGTCTTCATCAACAATATGAATGACAAACTCTTTTAATTTTAATGCATTTCTTGCGGTGTCTTTCATCGCTCCATTTTTTCGTTGAACCGATACCGAAATAAGCGGGGGATTGGCACTGACAATATTAAAATAACTAAACGGCGCGGCATTCACCACTCCTTCGTCCGATTGTGTCGTAACAAACGCAATTGGACGGGGAATAATACTTCCCGTTAAAAATTTATAATTCTCTCTTTCACTCATACTTTCTGGAGTAATAGAAATCATCTGTACCCCCCTCTTTATTATGCTTAACTAAAATTTTTTTGGAACCAACTAGCTGCTGCCTCTACTTCGGAACGAGTCAGCTGATGCCCAAAGTTTTCCCAAATTACATTTACCTCCGCATAGGCTGATTGAAGCAGTTCCGCTAATTCCTCTGTTTCACGAGCTGGACAAATTGGATCATTTTTACCTGCAGCAATAAAGACTTGTACTTGAGAAAGTGACGGTAGCTCTAGACCACGGCGAGGTACCATTGGATGATGAAGAATCGCTCCTTTTAAAGCGTTCTCATAATGGAATAATAAGCTAGCCGCAATATTGGCACCATTTGAATAGCCGATTGCTACAACATTACTACGATCAAATCCATATTCTTTCGCTGCAGCATCTAGAAACTCTTGTAATTCTTTCGTACGGAACACTAAATCTTCTTCATCAAAAACTCCTTCTGCTAAACGACGGAAAAAGCGCGGCATGCCGTTTTCTAACACATTTCCTCGTACACTTAAAACAGAAGAGCCGGGAGATACCATTTCTGCTAATGGTAATAAATCCGTTTCCGTACCACCTGTTCCATGTAAAAGCAGCAATACAGGTGCATTTGGATTGCTCCCTTGTTGATAAATATGTTTCATGGTCATATTATATCCTCCTCAAGAACTCGCGGAATAGCTGGTAAAAGCGTTTTCTCTAAAAATTCTCGTTTTTCCTCTAACCACGGCGGCAGCATTAATTTGCTTCCCAATGTTTCCTTTAACTCATCACGAGTAAATCCTGGCGGGTCTGTCGCAATTTCAAACAGAATACCACCTGGTTCACGGAAGTATATTGCGTCAAAATATTGACGGTCCTTAAAGGGTGTTACCCCAATACCAAAGCTGCTTACATGCTCCCGCCATTCCTTATGATCATCAAAATCATTAGCACGCCAAGCAATATGATGCACCGTTCCGACCCCCATTTGTCCCATTGGTAAAGTCGATTTCTTCACATCAATGATATTCCCGATATCTCCTGTTGTTTGAAAGCGAACAAATTCTCCTTCTTCCCCAACCTTTTGAAGCCCCATCACATTTTCTAACACCTGCATTGTTTTTTCAGGATTTGCAGTTAATAAAACAGCTCCCCCAAATCCTTTAATCGCTTGCTCCGCCTGTACACCACCAAATGTCCATTCACTGTTCCGTCCAGATTGACGAGCAACTAGCTCTAAATGTAAGCCATGTGGATCATTAAATTCAAGAAATTCTTCGCCGAAACGTGTCACTTTTTTAAAGGCAATCTCAAATTTCGCTAATCGTTTTTCCCAAAAATCTAAAGCCCCTTCTGGAACGACATACGTAGTAGTTTCAACCTGCCCTGAACCAATACGTCCCTTATAAGCATCTGGCCAAGGGAAGAAAGTAATAATCGTTCCGGGCGAGCCTGCTTCATTTCCAAAATACAGGTGATACGTACCTGGGTCATCAAAGTTTACCGTTTTTTTCACAAGGCGCATCCCTAATACACCTGCATAAAAGTCTACATTTTCCTGCGGATTACCGACTATAGCGGTAATATGATGGATGCCTGTTGTTTGCTTATTCATATACGTTCTCCTCTCCGTATTCTACCTTATTCTTCAACAGTTGTGTTTAATGGCTTTAAGTGCGCTTCAATTTCCGCTCGTTTCGATTCTAAAAATGGAGGTAAAGAAAGAGATTCACCTAAGTGCTCTAATTCTTCATCTGTTGCAAATCCAGGTCCATCCGTAGCTAGTTCAAATAAAATGCCATTTGGCTCTCTAAAATAAAGTGAACGGAAGAAGAAGCGATCAACAAATCCGGAATTTGCATATCTAGCATGATTCACTCGTTCAATCCATTGTTGCAATTCTTCTTCATTATCAACTCGGAATGCTACGTGATGCACGCCGCCTCGTCCTAAATATTCTGGCGGTAGATCATTTCTTTTCTCAATATGAATTTCAGCACCTGTTCCTCCTTCTCCTGTTGCATATACTTCAATGCTCCCTTGTCCTGCTACAAGCGCTGGATAGGAGCCAACTTTTCGAAAACCTAACACGTCTGTTAATACTTCTGCTGTCGGATTAATAATCGGTACCGTTAATTTAATCGGTCCTAAACCAAGAATCGCAAACTCTTTTGGAATTGGACTTTTATCCCATGGTACACCACCGGCAACCCCTTTGTTCGTTTCATCTGATACTAAAAGCAATCTTTGACCTTCTGGATCTTTAAACGAAAGAACTTTCCGATTAAAGCGCTCACCAATCTCTTCATGCTCTACTCCATACTCTTCAAAACGTTTTTTCCAAAATTGAAGTGCCGCATCGTTTGCTACACGTAAAGACGTTTCAGAAATACTATTATTTCCTTCGTGCACGCGTGCTGCCTGTGGAATTTCAAAAAACGTTAATTCCGTTCCAGGTGAACCTACTTCATCGCCGTAAAATAAATGGTAGACACGAACATCATCTTGATTGACAGTCTTTTTAATTAAGCGTAATCCTAATGTTTTTGTATAGAAATCATAGTTTGCAGCAGCATCTGACGTAATCGCTGATAAATGATGAATTCCTTTGAGTTGCATATATAATCCCTCCATATTCCATAATCACTTAAATAGTTCAAATTAAAATATCTTGATTTAAAGATAATTCTTTTTTATGAAAATGTCAACACTCTCTCTTTAATTAAGTAAAAGTTTCACTGTATAGTATATAATAAACAACAAACTAAAGGAGATTCATAATGACTGCACATCATTTTCATTTACAAGCACACTGGCCTGATGGCAGAAATGGTTCAGGGACTATTTCATCCGGCCAGTTACAAACAAAAGTAAGTATCCCACCTCAAATGGATGGACCCGGAATCGGCACAAATCCAGATGAAATGCTACTAGGGGCTGCGGCAACTTGCTATATTATTACATTGGCCGCAATGTTAGAGCGAAGTAACATTGAAAAAACAGATTTACATATGAATTCAGAGGGTATTGTTGATGTAACAAACGGAGTATTTACTTATAAAAAAATTATCCATCGGCCGACTCTCACTCTTTCTTCAACGGCAACCGAGCGGGATAGAGAAAAAGCAAAAAAGCTAGCCATAAAAGCAGAATCTTCTTGCATGATTTCAAAAGCACTAAAAGGAAATGTAGATATCGAATTAGAGCTCACACTGTTATAAGGAAACAAGCCAGGTCATCAGTTAAGACCTGGCTTGTTTTTACACATCAATGTCTTAGTTTTTGCTCTACTTGTTGACAAACTTCATCCGCAGTCAGACCATTTGCTTCAATGACTGACCCTTTACTAGATGTTGTTTGTTCGCCAAGCACATTGCTGTCTAACCCCGTAACAACACAACAATCTACATTTTGTGCATCTGATTCCTGTTTTAGTTCAACAATGTCGTAACCCTTTGCACGCAATGCGTCTTGCACATTCGTTAATGATTGCTCTACACCAATTTTTGACATAATAAGGTTACACCTCCTCTCTGTTAAATTGTCCATTTTTTCTTTTATCTATGTATTCAAATAAAAGGCCAACTCCAATTGAATGAAGTTGGCCTAAACGATTAAAAATATTTCTTTTTCCAAAAAATAAAAGCGACTGTCCCAGCTAAACCTAAAGCAATCATCAAGGTGAACATAAAAGCATGCTGATTATGAGAGAATGGCAAATCAACATTCATACCGAAAAAGCTAGCGACCATCGTTGGTAACGTTAAAATAATCGTAACCGAGGTCAAAAACTTCATCGCATTGTTTACATTATTAGAAATAATAGAAGCAAAAGCTTCCATCATTCCATTCAAAATCGATGTATATACTTCGGTCATCTCAATTGCCTGGTTCGTTTCAATAATTACATCTTCTAATAACTCTTTATCTTCCTCATACATTTTTAAATAATTGAAGCGAAGAATTTTATCTAACACTACTTTATTAGATTTTAAGGAAGTCGTAAAATAGACTAAACTTTTTTCTAATGCTAAAAATGTGTATAACTCCTTATTTTTCATCGATTGATGAAGCTCTCGTTCTGATTCGGTTGTCATCTTATTAATTTGCTTTAAATAGCGTAAATAATATAATGAAATCTCAAATAATAATTGCAGTGCAAACCTTGTTTTTTTATTTGTATAAAATTGTTTAATTTTATTATTTTTAAAGTTTGCTAAAATAGGAGTATCTTTAAGGGAAATCGTGACAAAGCAATCGGGAGTAAAAATCATCCCAATCGGAATCGTTTCGTAAATCCGCGAACCCGCTTCATCATGTGTCATATAAGGATAGTCAACGATAAGCAGTAAATGATCGTCTTCCCTTTCAATCCGTGGACGTTCCTCATCATCAAGAGGATCCTTCATAAAATCCATCGGCAATTGTAGTTTCACACAAACCTCATTAATTTCAGCCTCTGTTGGGGCAATCATATTCACCCAAGAACCTTTAACGATTTCATCAACAGTTATTAATTCCCGGTTTTCCATTGTTTTAAAAATTTCTATCATCTGCTCGACCTCCTCTTCTTTAAAGAGAAAGCCTATTTATCTGTCTGTTCGAGAGGATACTCTGAGAAGAATACGCAAACTCGATTCTTTAGAATAAGATAAGCTTTCTCATACCTACTGGGTTCAGGATCGTAAGAACTTACGCCCATCGTATCATCCCTTTCTTCTTGTTTCTTCTATCTTAATGCTAATACTTTTAAAGCACAACCGTGAATTCGTACATTCATTCCAAAACAACCAACTACTGGCTGATTGTTTGCCCGTTATTCATGTTCCATCATACGACTTTGCACTAATTTCCGCCGAAATATCGCCGTTTTTTGTAATAATGGATTTCTCAACACAACACCAACTAAAAACGTTATACTAAAACATAAAAATAAAATAAACAAATCTATTTTCACAATGCTCCAAATCATTCCCCCTACAGCCTCTCTCAATAAACTAATCGCGTACGTAAACGGCAAGTATGGATTTATAAATTGAAAAAATGGTGGAGTCACTTGAACAGGAAATGTGCCACCTGACGCTGAAATTTGTAACACAAGTAAAATCACACAAAAAGCTTTCCCAATATTATGGAAGATGGACACTAATGTATAAATCAGCATGCCAAAAACCGTAGCAATGAAAGCTGCAAACAAAAAGAACCATAGTTTTTCAACTACATATGTGTGAAGGAACATTATATTACCGATGGAAATAATCACCGACTGCAAAATACCTATGCAAAAAAAAGTCAAATAGCGTCCAATGTAAATTTGATAAGGTCTATATTTTTCAGAATCCCGAATGTCGACTGCAAAAATAGAAACGAGTACAAGACCTGCAAACCAAAGAGCTAATGTTGTAAAAAATGGTGACATCGCTGAACCATAATTAGGTATTGGAAATAGTTTATGTTCAGTTAATAATACAGGTTCCGCAAAAAAATCACTTTCTTTTTTTACATCGTTTCGTAGTAAAGCAATCATCTTATGTAAATCATGATTTTTTTCAAATGCCCGCATTTGATTCGCTATTTCCGAAATATTTCGTTTTAATTCTGGCAATCGGGTTTGAAAAGAAGAAAGGTCTTTACCACCAGTAGCAGCAAGCTGTTTTGCATGCTGAAGTACCGCTTGTACTTCATTCAATCTATTTTTCCCTTGCTTGCTTAACACCTCAAATTCATCCATAATCGTCCTTGCCTGCTCAACAACTTTGGCTAGCTTTGGATTCGTTTCTGAAGCAAATTTCTCTTGTAAACCTTTCCATTCACTCACGTTTGCTTCGGCTAATTGTTGAAGCTCTAGAACCGATAGATTACGTTGCTGTAACCCCTCAACCTGCTTGTTTTGATTAACTAGCACTCTTTCTAACGTATTTCGTTCTGTTTCAAATAAGTTTGTTCCAGCTACTGCATTTAGATGGTCAAGCATGTTTTGAATCGCAACAACTACATTCCTAGTACTAGATACTCTATTAAGCGTATGTTGTACGGCGTCTTCATTGGTCAAGTCTAGCGTTTCCATCACGGCAGATAGATTCATTTCCTGCTGCAGCAGATCTTCTATATTTTGTTTTAGATTAGGGCCGAGAGCTTGTAAGGCTTTGCTCGTTATCGAGATATAATTCTCTATCCCTACATATAGCGCTTCCCCATTGGCGGCGACTTGTTCGATTTTATTAATGCTCGCATTGGTCGAGTCAATGCGTTTCTCTACTTTCTCCACATCCATTACTGCCTGTTCTGTAAGACGTTCTATTTCAGGAAATGCATCCTCTAGCCAATACACCATCTGCTTCATCTTTTGAATGGTTGGCAGCTCTCGCTCAAGCTCAACTCCTGCTTCATTAAGCATCGTTAACATCATTGCGCTCGACGTTTTCACAATGTTTTTACTTACTTGTTCTACAATACTACTCGCACCTTTAGTCGTGATTTTTGGAACAATCGCATTGCTTTTCTCATTCACATAATAAATAATTTTGGGCCTAACAGGCTCATCCGTTAACACAGTCGTAATTTGTTCAGAAAAATTTTCTGGAATGATGACACAAGCATAATATTCGCCTAGTTTCACCTTTTGCTTCGCTTCCGCTTCGTTTGTAAACTTCCAACCAAGCGACCGATCCTTTCTGAGAGCATCAGTCATTCTTTTTCCCATATTTATCTCTTTATCTTGAAAGATGACTCCTCGATCCTTATTTACAAACGCAATTGGAATCATCTCCGTATGTCTATAAGGATCCCACGAAGCTTTAATGTTAAACCAAGCATACAAACCAGGTAAAAATAACAGCCCAAATACTACGATAAGGACTGCCCAATTTGTATATATACTTCGTAAATCATCTTGAAAGATACGTATAATGGCTTTCATCTTTCATCACCTATTTTCATTTCAATACAGGTATTATTAGAGCCCCAACCAGCTTCTATACATAAAAAAAATCACTAGGCCGAGTATTAACCTAATGATTTTTATGTTTAGCTGCTATATTGTTTAATAAGGCTTTTTTTGATAAAAGAAATTAGGCTTTACCTTTTGATTGCGATATGGCCTATGAAAGATATGAGTGGTTGCAGGCGAAACAGGTGGAATTAGCCATGTCCAATCTCCTGTTGTATTCCGTCCACATGCTGTTTCTTTTTCTTCAAAATGTTTAAATTGCTTGGCTGCATTATGATGATCCACTATACTTACGCCCGCTTCTTTAAAGGAATGCAGCACAGCCACATTTAATTCAACCAGCGCGCGATCTTTCCAAAGTGTTGCATCACGTTTAATATCGAGCCCCATCCTTTTTCCAATTCGCGGTAACATATTATAGCGACCCTCATCCGCAAAATTTCGCGCTCCAATTTCCGTTCCCATATACCAGCCGTTAAATGGTGCCGCCGAATACTTAATTCCCCCAATCTCTAAACACATATCTGATATAATAGGAACGGCATACCACTTTAGATTTAGTTCACTAAACCATTCAAAATCGGGGTGATGAACCGGTACTTCCTTTACAATGGAAGCAGGTGTTTCAAACCATGTTGGCTGTTGCCTATTCACTTGAATAACCTGTGGTAATATATCAAAAGACCCCAAACTCCCTTTCCAACCGAGCTCCTGACAGATCTTCGTAAATTCAACAGAAGCCGGGTCACCAACAATCCCGTGTTCTGTCTCATAGCCTGCATAGCGAAGCAATTGATGGTTCCATAAGCGAATCGAGAATTGTTCATCTGCCGGCTTAAAAATTGTAATCGTCGGAATAATGGCACCATCATTTGTAGCAAATTCGATATGATGACGCAACGCCTCATTAATTTGCTCTTCATCTCGAAGATGACGCTGATCAATCACACGAAGCGAATCCCAAAATAATCGGCCAATGCAGCGATTACTATTCCGCCATGCTTGTTTCGCTCCTATTTCAAGCTCCTCTAATGAATGCTGATACGTATGTGTTTCTTCTATTTCTTTTTGGATATCCATGATTCGGCTATTGATTTCATCCTCCGTCTTCCCCATTTCTAAATAACTGCTACGGATGAACGCTTCTGCCTCTTGAAATATAAGGTTCATTTATTCAATTCCTTCCAAAATTATATGCTCTTTCTAATAAGGTATCATATTTTGTACTATCTTTTCCCTCGATTCTCTTCGCTACTTTATACATTTTGTGAAATTTGACACAAAACTTACTTAATATAAGTAACAAACCTTTTATTAACACCGTATATGAAGTAACTTTATTTTAATATGTAAAGTTGTTACATAAACCGTAAATGATTTATAATAGTATGGAGGGGGTGATTTTATGAATAATACAACGATTTGTCCTCGATTTGAAAAAGGGATGCAAATTTTAAGCAAACGATGGACAGGATTAATCGTCCACCAATTACTGAATGGCCCTCAACGGTTTTGCAGAATTGAAGCCGCCTTCCCAATTAGTGGTCGAATTCTCTCGGAGCGTTTAAAAGACTTAGAACAAGAAGGCATTGTAAAAAGAGACGTCTATCCTGAAACACCAGTTCGAATTGAATATTCATTAACAGAAAAAGGGCTTGCATTAGCACCTGTCATTAATGAAATTCAACAATGGTCATCAGACTGGATTAAATCAGTAGAAGAAGAATCGTAAGAGCTGATACGGATTAGCTCCAAATTATAAGATGAAACGTAGGGCCCTTTTATAACAGAAGGGCCCTATCTATCTTCTTTTAAAATGATTTTAGGCTATGTAAATCAGTATTGTTGATTTAACAGAACCTTATTTTAAAAACCACCTTCACTTCTCCTCTGTTATATATGGATAGCATCTCCTGATTAGGAAAAAGCAAACTGCTCTACATGAAGTATAGTTTTGTATAAACAAACCAGTTATACAAATAATAAACATGTGTATCGTAATTCATTTATAAAAAGGAGACAGCCACTATGAAAAAACTACTTATATTGGGATTAACCTGCATACTACTTTCTCTATCTCCTATGGCCCAGGCATATTCACAAGAGAAACAAACCGAGAATAAAACACCAGAAGTCACCTTTACCAAAGAGCAAAAATCAGAACTAAGCAAACTGCATCAAAAGATTTTGACAGACAAAAAAGAACTGTTGAATAAATACGTAGAATATGGCGCTCTCAAGCAAGAACAAGCTGATAAAATAATCGAACATTTAGAGAAACGATATGAAATGATTGAAGAACGAGGCTTTCAATATCCACCTCACCATATGCACCATAAACCTCATCATCATTAAAAAAATCCGACCAGACAACGGTCGGATTTTTTCATCCTTCACTTAACAAGCTGTATAATACGTTTCACTTTATTCCAACAAGGAATTCGACAGTACATAACGAATAGTATATTCTAGTTCAATGGAAAGGATGATAAAAATGAACACACAAGGTATGACTGCTGAAGACTTATTTCACTTACAATCCGTAACAGACCCTCAACTTTCTCCTGATGGACATCTAGTCATGTATGTTCAAACGAGCATTGATCGAGAAACCGAGAAATACATATCTGATCTCTATTTATATAATGTCCTTACAAAAGAAACGAAACAATGGACAACTGGACAAAACAGACATTCTAGCCCTCGTTGGTCTCCAGACGGAAAATATATAAGCTTCATCTCTAACCAATCAGGAAGTAACCAATTATATGTAATGAGTTTCACGGGAGGAGAAGCAAAGCAAATAACCAACTTAAGATCTGAAGTATCTCAGCCCATTTGGTCTCCCTGCTCAACAAAGCTTTTATTTTCAACTAGTTGTCCAGCTAGTGACCAAGAGGAGTACAGAAATGAAGAAAAGAAAACGGCACTTCGATTTGAACGCATTCAATATAAATCAGAAGGGCAAGGGTATTTTAACGGGCTGTATAAACATCTAGCTGTTGTTAATGTGATGACAGAAGAAATCGAATTTTTGACAAAAGGACGACAACATTATTCTCCAAGTGCATGGTCTCCAGATGGAAAGCATATTACATACGTTAGTAAAACGATAGAACAAGGCGAATACGATTTTATTTCTGATATTTTCACTATGGATATTTCAACAAAGAAATCAGTCAACATTACAAATGGAGCTGGATTTTTTTATGACCCCAAATGGTCTCCTAACGGTGAATATCTCTCTTTTCTTGGTCATAAGCGAGAATTTCTCAATGCTACATTAGCTAAAATCTGGCTATATGACATAAACAAGCAAACTACTTCTTGCTTAACGGAAGGCTGGGATGTAGAATTGGGGAATTCTTGTATTACCGATTTTCAAATGGGCGCTGTCGACCCGGGTATTCTTTGGACGAATGACAGTGCAGGGTTTTATTTTTTAATGAGTGATCATGGAAACACAGGAGTATACTATGGCTCCATTGAAGGCGCTATGTATCCATCTATCTTAGAAAATCAACATATTTACGGGCTTTCTATTGATTCAAATCACCATCAAGCCGTTGTAGCAATCAGTACCCCTACAAATCCTGGAGAACTGTATTATTTTAATTTAATGACCGGGCAACAAGAGCAAATCTCCTTTGTAAATACAGGCTTTATAGAGAACAAATCATTAGCTGAAGCCGAAGCAATTAGCTGGAAAGCGAAAGATGGCTTAGATCTTCACGGTTGGCTTATAAAGCCTCTATGTTACGAAGAAGGAAAAAACTATCCCCTTATTTTAGAAATTCATGGTGGACCGCATTTAATGTACGGGAACAGCTACATGCATGAATTTCAAACATTAGCAAACGAAGGATATGCAGTCTTGTATACAAATCCACGCGGCAGTGTCGGTTACGGTCAACAATTTGTAAACGCTTGTCGTGGTGATTATGGCGGTATGGATTACGAAGATTTAATGTCTGCTGTTGATTATGTGACTAACACCTACGACTTTATAGACCACAATAGACTAGGAGTTAGTGGCGGCAGCTATGGCGGTTTCATGACAAACTGGATTGTTGGCCATACAAATCGTTTTAAAGCAGCTGTCAGCCAACGTTCCATTTCCAACTGGTTTAGCTTTTACGGGGTAAGTGATATTGGCTATTATTTTACGGAATGGCAACTCGAAGGCGATATTTTTCAAACACCAGAGAAGCTATGGAATCATTCACCATTAAAGTATGCCGCTAATATAAACACACCGTTACTTTTATTACATGGTGAAAAAGATTTACGTTGCCCGCTGGAACAAAGCGAACAACTATTTATTGCCTTAAAACGACAAAAGAAAGAAACTACTCTCGTTATTTTTCCAGATGAAACACATGAAATTACACGTAGCGGCTCACCAAATATGCGCTTGCAGCACCTTCAAGAGATTAAAAATTGGTTTAATAAACATATAAGAAACCTCTGTTAGCACTCGCTAACAGAGGTTTCTTTTGTTAATGCTGAACTTGATTATGCTGTTCCGAAATGGAACTTAAGGCTATGCCCGCTCTTTGATCCGATTCTTTACGAACAGCTAAATCCCCAAGTGCAACAATACCAACTAGTCGATTATTCTCAATAATTGGAACACGACGAATTTGTTCGGTTGCCATTAACTCTTCAATATCATCAATGGACATATCTGGTGTGCCTGTTACTAGACGTGTGGAAATCACATCAGTAATTTTTGTTGAATTGGGTTTCTTTTCAGCGACACAGCGAATAACAATATCACGGTCAGTAATAACGCCGACTAACTTATCATTCTCCAAAACAGGAATCATCCCCACATTATCCTGTTTCATTTTTAGCGCCGCTTCATAAATATTATCTAATGTCGTACAACAATCCACATTCGTTGTCATAATATCTCTTACTGTTTGCATGAGAATTCCTCCACTTCTGTAGTTGGTACAAATTTATTATTATCCATGCTACAGTCTCATACACGTGGAAAATGAAAGCAACCTCTTTGAACTACCCCCACCTACTCCACTACGTTTCGTTGAGGAGGGGGATTCCTACGTACAAGATTCTATCGAACCTTAATGGAGTAGGCGATCCCTGTCGCACCGACAGTTAGCAGTCCAAACGACTAACCTAGCAAGTCTCCTGCAAAAAAAGAATCTAGTTAGACAGCTAACGCTAATTCTTTTATATTTTTAGATGCGTTCACATCCGCGTTGTCTGTGTGACCGCATTTTTGACACACAAATTCAGCTTGCGATGGACGATTGGCTTTTTCTATATGGCCGCAAGCATGACAACGCTGTGAGGTACGTGCAGGATGGACAGCAATGACGGTTTTCCCATACCATTCCGCTTTATATTCGAGCATGGTACGGAATTGTGACCAAGATGCTTCACTGATCGCTTTTGCCAGATGGTGATTCTTCCTCATATTCGCTACCTTTAAATCTTCTATTCCGATCACATCGTGGCTTTTGATGATTTCGGTAGATATTTTTTGAAGGTAGTCTGTTCGTGCGTTCACGATTTTTTCGTGAATACGCGCCACTTTTTTTCGTTGTTTTTGATAATTTTTTGCTTCATCTAGTGGCTTCTTTTGTTGAAGCGCTCTTTCTTGTCTTCTCGATAAGATCCGTTGTGCTTTCACCAATTTTTCCTCCAAAGAACGGAAAAACTTTGGGTTTGAATAGATGGTTCCATCTGACAGAATCGCAAAATCTTTTAGGCCGACATCGATACCAACAGCCGAATTTGTTTTTGGTAATTCTGTTCCTTCTACTTTGGTCGTTAGAGAAACAAAATATTTCCCCGATGGATTCCGTCTAATCGTCGCACTCAAAATACGACCGTGTACTTCACGACTTTTGGCAAAACGAACAAGACCTAGCTTTGGCAACTTGATCTGGTCGTCTATAACAGCGATATTTCCATTCGTATGCTTCGTAACGTAAGATTGGACAGGATTCTTTTTGGATTTAAAACGCGGTAGCTTATTCTGTTTTTTGTAATATCGACTATAAGCATCCGCTAAGTGTTCAACTGATTTTTGCAAAGCGATACTATCCACTTCTTTCAAAAAAGAATACTGTTTCTTTAATTCTGGGAGTTCTTTGATGGTTTCATATTTATTCAAATAGTCCCCTTTCCAATTATTTGAGGAAAGTTGACCATTCTGCTTCATTTCTTCTGTAATAGACCAGTAAGCGTCTTTTTCTTTCTGTTTACCAAGAAAGAGATTAAAGACAAATCTTGAACAACCGATCGTCTTATGGATGAGTTCCCTTTGTTTCTGATTAGGGTATAAGCGAAACTTAAAGGCTTTATGGATGAACATGGTTAGGCACCTCCTCCGCTATTTACCTTATTATACCATATACAAACCTAAGGGTACAAACATACATTCCCTTTTTTTGTGAAATAGTCACTAATCAAAAGGACAAAAGGGATGGTCCTCCTATCATCGTCATTTTCCTATGATTCAACCAACAGTCGGACAATCGAGATTGCAAGTAAGCCATCCCAATCAGAAGGCGATTCATCCCCTCCCTACTCATCGGGCTATCACCCTTCACATTCCTTGAGGAAGGGGTATTCTCGCCTATTTTTTTGATAAAGAATAAAGCCAGGCTTCCAGAAGTTGTTTTCCCTTTATCCCCCATCTATCTTCTTTAATTCCTCATACTTGAGGTGGGGCTTACTGCCCGTTAAGTGTGGAATGAAATTGTCTAATATACATCTTTTCGAATAAATACGATAAATGAAACGATTAACGCCGCCAGCCACCACACAAAGAGAATAAGCACAGACGATAGAAGCGTCATTCCTTCAATCGGTGGAGCGACTCCACTTAAATAATTAGTGAGCTGTAAATTGACCATAAAAAAATATTTAGCAGACTCCCAAGACGATACCATATTGTTCAGAATGGCCCCCGAAATAAGAGCTGCCAGCATAATTCCCATCCCTGCAGGAGTACTGCGTATCAATACAGATAACATAAACGCAAGCGTACCAACGACAACAGCGATATACCAAACTAATCCAAAATCCATCAATAATAGCTGCCATTGGCTAATTAAACGAACACCGCTTGTATCTACATTTCCAGCTTCCACTGTAAATCCGGTAATAATCGGGGCATTCCAACCATGATAACCGAAAACGACACCCGATAACGCATATGCTAAAACTCCTGTCATCGCCACAATTATGGAAATCGATAGCAGTAACGTAATATATTTACTCATTAATATTTTCCAACGCGGCACAGGCCTTGTTAACAATAGCTTAATCGTTCCTTGACTACTTTCAGATGAGACTAAATCACTCGCTACAATCATGACCAACAAAGGAATGAATAAAGAACTCGCATTTTCGATAAACATTCTCGTAAATGTAGCCGCTCCAGGTTCAGATGGATTAATATTATGATCAAGATAATATTGCTGCTGTTTAACCGTTACCTGCAGCTGTTCTCTCCACTCATCTAACATCCGACTAGAACTTAAACGATTTTGAATATCGATAATTTGCTGCTGTACAGCTGTACGCCAATCATCTGTCCCAAGCTTCTCTCTTTGTTCTTCGGCTTGTTTATATTGGGCATATGTAAACAGAACGACTAATACAGCGACAATTACGCCAATAATAAGCAGCCTTTTCTTTGCCAACAGCTTCATCATTTCGTTTTGAATTAAGTTAATCAATACCTGCACCTCCTCCGTCTGTAAGCTCTAAAAATAAATCCTCCAACGTCGGAAGTCTTCTGTTCATTTCAAGTATTTTCACACCATGCTTTACGAGTGCTTTATTCCATTTCGGTGTTTCCTCTTCATCAAAACTTGTCAGTACATAACCATCCTCTGTTTCCATTACCTCTGTTAATGAACGTAATACTTCTTTTCCAAGTTCTAGCGGCTCAACACGCCAATTCATCCGCTCTTGTACACTTAATAAATCACTAACTGTACCTACCTTCACAATTTCGCCTTTCGTAATAATCGCTACGCGGTCACAGAGCAATTGAATTTCACTTAATAAATGAGAAGAAACGAGCACACTCATTCCTTCCTCTTCTGCCAGCATACGAATAAACTGTCTCATTTCGCGAATTCCTGCTGGGTCAAGACCATTTGTTGGCTCATCTAAAATTAATAACTTTGGACGATTTAACATCGCTTGGGCAATTCCAAGTCGTTGGCGCATACCAAGAGAATACGTTTTCACCGTATCATGAATTCTTTGCTCTAGCCCAACTAACTTGACCACTTCCATCATTCGCTCTTCCCCTACATTCGGCAGCATTCTCGCAAAATGAAGTAAGTTATTCCAGCCACTCAGAAAAGGATATAGTTCAGGATTTTCAACAATACAGCCTAAATGCTGCATGGCCTTCTTATAATCTTTTTTCACATCATAGCCACAAATACGAATGGAACCTGCTGTTGGTTTAATTAGTCCAACGAGCATTCGAATGGTCGTTGTTTTACCTGCACCATTTGGCCCTAAAAATCCAAAAACTTCTCCTTTTTTAACAGTGAAACTAATATCTTTAATAATTTCTCGTTTTCTAATTGTCTTTTTTACAGAGTTTACTTCTAATGTCACATTACTCATCGTCCTTTGCCTCCCATTCAATTAATGGGGCAATTCGTTCAGCCATTAAGCGGTATCCAGCACTATTTGGGTGAAACTTGTCCGAATATAAATACTCATTAACCGATAATTGGAACAAGTCAAAGGTTGGCACAAACACCATGTCTTCATATTTCGCTAACACCTCAGCTGTCTCATTATTCCATTGCCGTACAATGGCATTCATCTCCCCATTTTCATCCAATTCAATAAACGGATTATATAAACCAAGCATAAAAAGTTGAGCTGAACTGTTATTCTGACGAATTGTCGATAAAATCTCATCTAAATGTACTAAATAATTTTTCTGTAATTTAGAAATCGTTGTTGAATCTAGATTTAGCAACGTCTCTCCTTTTTGAAATAAATCATTGCCCCCTATGGTTACTAAAATCGCATCTGCTCGTTGAAGCTGCCGTTCCACTTCTCGTTCTTGTACTTGTTCTGCTAATTGAGCAGATACTAATCCTTTAATCCCAAGATTTTGCACCGTAATAGGATGATCGAATTTCTTTTCAAGCTCTTCAGTCACAGTGCCTACATATCCTTTTCCTGTTTCATCACCTGTTCCCCGTGTTAATGAATCTCCTAAAGCAACAACAGTAAACTCATCTGGACGCTTTTCAACCGGTTGTGCGGATAGATCTTCAACACCAGAAGCTTCTCCATGATAATAATCAACGATTGCCCAGCTAAGACAGCCCATCCACAACAGACCGAGCAGCGCCGAGAAAACCGTGACGATTCTTACCCTCCATCTGCTCACCTTCATCCCTCCAAAACATTCTAATGTTTCCATTAAAACACATCTCTATAAAAAGACAAAAAAAAAGACAGGAAGAAAATTTCTTCTGTCTTTATCTCTCTTGATTTCTTTTTTTCATCAATTTTTGAACGACCTCTGTCGGAGACCAACAATTAAATTGATATTTTGGATGCGTTTCATAACGAAGTCTTGAACAATAATAACGCATCTTATCATCAACTCTCTCGCTGCGAAAGTGTTCACATGTTGCGCAACAATGAAATGTATTCATCTATATCATCCCTACTCACACATCATAATTTGACCAAACCCCTATGCCGTTTCTAACGGTAATAAAATATTAAAAGCGGTTCCTTTATTTACTTCACTTTCAACGACTATACGCCCTTGATGACTTTCAATGATTTTAAAGCTCACCATTAACCCTAAGCCATTTCCGGCTTCCTTAGTCGTATAAAATGGTTCGCCTAGCTTTTTCAAACGATCGGGCGGAATGCCGACACCAGTATCTTCAAAAGAAATTTGTACTTCGCCTTCTTTAAGCTCTGTTGTCACTTTAATATGACCGCCATTAGGCATGGCCTCAATTCCATTTTTCACAAAGTTTAAAAACACTTGCTTCAAACGATTTTCATCACAACGAACGAAAATGCAATCATACATGTTTTCAAAATAAAAATTGACCTTTTTCTTCCTCGCATCAAATTCCATTAAGGATAAAACATTTTGAATGATTGGAACAATATTTTTTGTTTCTAACTTAACAGACTGCGGCTTCGCAAGCACAAGAAACTCCTCAACAATTTGATTTACACGATCAATTTCATCTAAGATAATATCCAAATATTCGAGCCTTGTTGGGTCTTTTTCATCCAATTGTAAAAACTCTGTATACCCCTTCATCGATGTGAGTGGATTACGAATTTCATGGGCCACGCCTGCCGCTAATTGGCCGACGGCGGCTAATTTATCTTGTTGATGTAATAGCTCTTCTGATTTCTTCCGTTCGGTAATATCATGAAGAATAGATAAGAAGTACGTCGGTTTTCCTGCTTCAGAACGATATGGAACAATGGTCGCATCTACCCAATACTCCCGGCCATCTTTCGCTAGATTGCGCAATTCTCCTTTCCATACTTTGCCTGCCCAAACCGTTTCGTCGATTTCTTTTAATAATGCTTTTGTATAATAATCCGATTGCAAGATTGAATGTGAACAGCCGATTAATTCCTCTGCTGTATATCCAGAAATAGCGATGAATTGGTCATTCACTTGAACGATTTTCCCTGCTTTATCCGTAATCATGACAATAGAAGAATGATTAAGTGCATTATAAATATCTTGTAATTCGCGAATCGATGTTTTCAAATCCTGTTCTGCTTGCTTGCGACGCGTAATATCCGAACGAATCGAAATAAATTGATATGGCTTTCCATGCTCCATAAAAGGCACAATCGTCGTATGGACCCAATAAAAGTTACCATATTTGTCTTTATTGCATATTTCCCCGCTCCATGTGCGTCCTTGCTTAATAGTGCCCCATAAATTCCCGAAAAACTCTTTTGGATGATATCCCGAGTTAATAATTGAATGACTCTGCCCAACCAACTCTTCTTCACTGTACTTTGAAATCTCAACAAACTTATCATTTACATACGTAATAATACCTTGTGGGTCGGTAATCGCGACAATGGAAGATTGATCGAGCGCAAAGCGAATATCCTTTACATAATTATCACTTTTTGCTAAACGACGATTAATAATCGTACTAGACGTAATCAAGCCGGATAATACAAGAAGCGAAACAAAAAAGAGTAAATACATAATAAAGGGCATCTCATTCAAGAGTTCATTAATACTGCCGATTGCGTGATTAACAGGGAACGCGCTTAGCAGCAGAAAATGCCCTTGGGTAATCGCCCCCGTCATGACCAACGTACTAACCAACTTCAAAAAGTACGTATTCCCTCGATTAAATCTGCTTGGATAAAATAAAATAAGAAGGGCCACAACAAATAAACAAAAAAGAATAGCAAATGGTATACCGAGTAAGACTACATTATACGCAAATGAATGTTGCAGGGCATACATTCCAATAATATAACTAGAAAATACAGCCATAGAGAGCAAAAAGCTGGCCATTAACAACTGGGAAAGAAGCAGCTTTTTTTTAGATAAACTTAAGAAACCCATTGCTGCTAAAGCCGTTCCAAGCACAAAAGCTAAAACACTAATAGCTACGTTCATTGAAACGATACGATTGTCACCGCCAATTAAACTATTAAAGAAATTAAGTGTCCAAATCGCGATTCCTAACGCAAAGCTGCTGCCTATATATAAGAAGCGCTTCATATGCCCTTTCGTTGTCCGCATCATCAGTAATAGCTCAATCGCTGTATATGTCGAAATAAAAGTCAACATTACCGCGGTAATAAAAATAACTGAATTAGGTGATACAATAAGTCCGTCCATTATTTCATATTACCTTTCTACATCTATTTTCTTATATTGTAATGGAAAAAGTGACGATATTAAAAACTTTTTTTGTTTTTATTTCATTTTATAATATTCCTTTTCTCCCATCTTCGACCCAAAATAAGGAATATCAACAAAAAAATTCACATTTATGATGTAAAGTCCTTTATTTACAAATCTCTCTACGTTTATAATTAACAATAAGTATATTTATAGAAAAAGGAGTGGGACAGGTATATGTCAGACATCATAAGCTATCACACAGCGGAAGCTGTCCAAAAAAAAACGCAGCATAAACGCTTAACAATGCGCCAAATTATCCAACGTGCTTTGCTTATTACACTAGGCGCCATCTTAATGAGTATCGGTCTTGAAATCTTTTTAGTACCGAATAATGTAATCGATGGAGGTATTACTGGAATTTCGATTATGTTATCTTACACGACAGGTTGGAAATTAGGGATATTTATCTTTCTTTTAAACCTGCCTTTCTTTTTCGTCGGCTATAAACAAATTGGTAAAACCTTCGCTATTTCCACCCTTTATGGAATTATCATTCTTTCTATCTCAACAAGCTTATTGCATCCTGTTTCTGCCTTTACGCAAGACATTCTGCTCGCTTCAATTTTCGGAGGTATGATTCTTGGTGTTGGAATCGGGATTGTTATTCGATATGGCGGCTCTCTCGACGGTACAGAAATTATGGCGATTTTAGCCAGTAAAAAATTGCCCTTTTCCGTTGGGGAAATCGTCATGTTTTTCAACATCTTCATTTTAGGCAGTGCTGGTTTTGTCTTTTCCTGGGATCGTGCTATGTACTCTATTCTTGCTTACTTCGTCGCTTATAAAACAATGGATGTCGTGATTGCAGGACTTGATGAATCGAAATTCGTTTGGATTATCAGTGACAACTTTCATGACATTGGCGATGCAATTCTCCATCGACTCGGCCGCGGCGTTACATATTTAACTGGTGAAGGAGCTTACTCTGGGGATGATAAGAAAGTCATCTTCTGTGTCATTAACCGTCTTGAAGAAGCTAAGTTAAAAGATATCGTAAAAGAATACGATTCCTCTGCCTTTCTAGCCGTTGGGGATATTGCTGAAGTACGCGGCGGCCGCTTTAAGAAAAAAAATATTCATTAAAAAAGAGCAAATGCTTAAAACAGCATTTGCTCTTTTTTCCACTTAATAGTTTCTTGGATTATTAATCGCTTGCAGCATGCGTGTTCCGGCCTTCATTTCACTACCACATAACGGACACTTTTGATTATCGCTGCTTGTAAAGTTATCACGAATCCACCCTTTACAATCATCAGCTACACATTCCCATACTTTCGTTTCTTCGGGGACAACTTCTTCTGCATTATTTCGTCTATACAATATATCTCACTCCTTAGATTCTTTGAAAAACTATTTTTCATTCAAGTGGAACGAGATACGAGAACCCGTTAGTATGAACAAGAAATCTAATTCTATTATATCATATTACAGCTCAACTATTTGGATAAAATCCCCAATCGGTATATAAACAAAGCATTTCCTATTAAGCTACTTTATACACGAGCGTAATTTTTGCCCAAACCTGAAACAATGAAAGCCCTGCCTCTCTCTCATCCATACGGCTCCAAAACCGCGCCTGTGAGAATCAAGTTCTAGGACACAAAGCACATCTTTATTCACAAAATCTCTCATAATAATGGAAAATGAAATTTACACATAAAAAGGTTGTAGAAAATCTTGAAGGCTAAATAAATGTGGAGAAATCAATTGATTAATCTTTCATGCTTATACTCAACTCACGAGCATAATTTAATAAAAATGCTGCTTTATAAAAGGCTATGTTATTATGAGGCGATTGATTGTTAGTTTCTTTCATGCAGTTATGTGTGAAACAGCAATTGTGTACACGCTAAGCTAAAAGTTACGTCAATCAATACATTAACAGTGCCTTATAAAAAATTACTCTCTAGCGATTTATCATTTAAATCACTGAATTTTAATAATAACACATTTTTTTCTATATGTAAAGAATTACAAAAAAATAAAGAGGTGAGCAACTCACCCCTTACTTAAATGAAGTAAAGTCTGTCTGGATTTTCGGCAGTTCTCGTACTTCTTCAATTAACTGACTGCCACACATTGGGCATACATAATTTTCAGAAGCAAAGTCCTTCCTCATCCACCCATTACAACTAGTTGATTCACATGCGTATACAACGGTGTTTTCAATAACTATTTCGGGCTCCTCTGAATTTCTTTTAGCAAAATACATGGGCAACCTCCTCTTTTCCATAGTATACGCATTACGTTTATAACTTATTTATGAACTGAAAAAAATTTAATTACTCTTCTATCCTCGCTTTTACAAGGGCTGCTTTAATCATAAAATAGGATGTTTCCTCAGGTAACGCTTCTTTTAACGGCTTAAGCTTGTCTGCCCCGAGCCGATTGGCTGTTTCAATAATTTGTTGATATGCCGCTTCTGAAAAAATTTGATTCCAGTCTATTTCCAAACCTTCTTCAGCACACTTGATAATATGACTTTCAATCGTCACAATTGATAAACTGCGAGCTGTCGCAATGTCCTTTATCGCTTTTCCTTCACGATACAATTGATAACTTTCAAGATGCGTTGGTATTCCTCCATTTTTTCGTGATTTCTCCTTCGGTTGAGGTATATGTGCTGCCTCGGGGTGCTCAGCGACATATGCTTGAATACTCTCCATAAAAGCTTGACCGTATCGTTCAAGCTTTTGTTGCCCGACTCCTTTCACATCAAGGAGTTGCTCCTTCGTTTGCGGTAATTTAGCCGCCATATCCTTTAACGTTACATCTGAAAAAATGATAAATGGTGCAACATTTTCAGCACTCGCCAATTCTTTACGCACATGACGTAGTTGTTCAAACAAGACATTATCCATTGTAAGGGCAGCAACTTGCTTTCTTTCCTTACGATACACTTGCTTCTGACCCATTAAAACTTCTTTCCCACTATGCGTTACTTTTAATACCGGATACTGCCCACCTGTCATTTCGATATATTGCTTAGCGGTAAGAAAGTCAATAAAGTCCGCTACTTCCTTCGCTGTTTGATGCTTCATAATACCATAGGTTGATAAACGCCCAAAACCAAACTCTTCAATTTTCTTATTACGAGAGCCTGTTAACACTTGACTAATTAATGTTTTTCCAAAACGTTCCCCCATACGAATCATACAAGATAGTACCATTTGAGCTTCCGTTGTTACATCCATCGAATGACGTTGATCTGTACAATTCTCACAATGACCGCAATCTTCAGGATTTGCATCGCCAAAATAGCGTAAAATAAAAGCTTGTAAACAGCCTTCGGTAAAACTATAATCTTTCATTTTATTTAATTTCTTTAACTCTTCTTCTTTTCGTTCGGAATCTGGGTGAGATTGTTCAATTAAAAAACGCTGCACTTGCATATCTTGCGGAGAATATAAGAGAATACACTCACTATCTAATCCATCTCGTCCAGCACGTCCCGCTTCTTGATAATAACTTTCCATGTTTTTAGGAGTTTGATAATGAATCACATATCGGACATTCGATTTATCAATCCCCATTCCGAATGCAGACGTTGCGACCATCACCGATAGGTCATCCTGAATAAATTGATCCTGCATGAAAGAGCGTTCTCCTTCATTCATTCCCGCATGATAACGTCCAACTTGGATGCCTGCTTTTTGTAACCGCTGATAAAGCAAATCAACATCTTTTCTTGTTGCCGCATAGATGATACCTGATTCTTGCTTATTTTTTTCTATATAACGCATGAGAAATTGATCACGATTCTCCTCTTTCACAACCGAAAAAAACAAATTATCCCGAGCAAACCCTGTAGAAATCGTCGTTTCATTATCAATTCCAAGCGACTGACAAATGTCTGCTGTTACTTCCGGTGTAGCTGTTGCTGTTAAAGCAAGCACAATTGGTTTCGATGGCAGCTCTTTTAAAAGGGTTTTAATTTTTAAATAGCTTGGCCGAAAATCATGTCCCCACTGCGAAATACAATGAGCCTCATCAATAGCTACTAAGGATAGATTCATATGCTGCCATTCTTGTTGAAAAGCGGAATGATCTAGACGCTCAGGAGCAATATAAACCAGCTTATATTTTCCTTGCTTAATATCGTTCATTCGCGTATATGCTTCACTAGCAGAAATCGAGCTGTTTAAATACGTCGCTTCAATTCCATTATGTACAAGTGCATCCACCTGATCTTTCATTAAAGAAATGAGAGGCGAAATAACAAGTGTTATGCCTGGAAACAAAAGAGCTGGAATTTGATAACAAATCGACTTTCCTCCACCAGTCGGCATAATTCCTGCTGTATTTTTTCCTGCAAGCACCCGTTCAATAATCGCTTCCTGCCCACTTCGAAACGACTCATATCCAAAATAATGTTGTAAATACTCACGTGCTTTCATAATCAATAAAAAGCCCTCCTCATTGCTGATTCATAGCTATATTGTACATGTCTTCTTTCATAACGTGAACTATTAACTGTTTTACCGATTTAAGCATAAACAGATCGAATGTGCATACTTTTGTATAGGCAGAATCTTTCTGTGAAGGAGGGACTTTATATGAGTCAACATCATGAACAACCATTTACACAGGTCAAAGCGTGGCAACCTTTTCACAGTCCATTTGACCCATGTCCACCTATCGGCAATAAATTTTATCGAACTCCTATTAACATATATATGACCTTTCAACCACCAAACCTTGAACAATTTTCTCCACAAGAAGCATTAAGGAGCGGCACACTTTGGAAAGTTTTTTATGATTATTATGAAAACCCATATCGAGAGAGGGATTCTTAAATGAATAAGAAACTAGATGCAGAATACTATCAACTGTTGGAGCAAATCCAAGCCGCCGACTTTGTTCTCGTTGAATTAACCCTGTACTTAGATACACACCCAGATGATCAAAATGCATTAACGCAATTCAATCAATACTCGGAGTATTCTAGACAATTAAAAGCCATCTTTGAGCCAAGATATGGTCCGTTATTACAATATGGAAATAGCCCAGTTGGTCAACAATGGGACTGGGGATTCGGCCCATGGCCATGGCAGGTGTAAGGAGGGACAAATATGTGGATTTACGAAAAAAAATTACAATATCCTGTGAAAGTCAGCACTTGTAACCCAAAGCTCGCGAAATATCTCATTGAACAATATGGAGGTGCAGACGGTGAACTTGCTGCTGCTCTCCGTTATTTAAATCAACGATACACGATTCCAGATAAAGTAATCGGATTACTTACAGACATTGGAACAGAGGAATTTGCGCATCTCGAAATGATTGCAACGATGGTTTATAAATTAACAAAAGACGCCACGCCGCAGCAAATGCGGGCAGCTGGCCTCGCTGAGCGGTATGTGAATCATGATGGTGCTCTTTTTTATGAAAATGCTGCCGGAAATCCGTGGACAGCGACATACATTCAAGCAAAGGGAGATCCAATTGCCGATTTATATGAAGACATCGCAGCCGAAGAAAAAGCAAGGGCCACCTATCAATGGCTAATTGACATTTCCGATGACCCAGATGTTAACGATTCATTACGTTTTTTACGCGAACGAGAAATTATCCACTCCATGCGTTTCCGAGAAGCTGTTGAAATTTTAAAAGAAGAACAAAGCAAGAAAAAGATTTTTTAATAAGGTATATATAATATGCATTTATGTTTACTCGAAATGTATAGTGAAGAAGTTATATAGGTTGGGGCGATTCGCCTCCTCCTATTTACTTTTTTGACTGTGTTAATGAATAGTGTTGATTAATCAAGGCTACATCAGTTTACATAATAATGTTAAGATAAACTAAAGAATAGACAAAACGGCAAAGAAAAATGTAAATGACTTACCAAATATAATAAAAAAACATAGCTTTTCACGATTAACAGTGCGCGATGGTATTCTGAAGATACCAATCGGAGCAAGTATCCGATTTTAAACGTACCTTTACAAGATTTCAAATAAGTCATAAGAAAAACGAGCAAAGCCATGAATTCTAAAAAATTCATGGCCTGTTTCAATGTATATGTTTTATTTTCGATCAGACGAATAAGTCCAACCGTCCTCTTGATAAACTTTTCCTTCTTTCATCAACTTTCCTAATGCGCGTTTAAACGCTCCTTTGCTCAACCCAAAATGAAATTGAACGTCTTCTGGCTGCGTTTTATCCCCATATGGCATCGCGCCGCCACGATTCATTAAGTAACGGAAAATGACCTCTGCATCCTCCACCATTTTATCTTGTTTAAATGGCATTAACGACACATTTAATGTGCCATCTTCTTTGCTATCAATGACGCGGCCTTCTACAAATTCTCCTAATCGAGGCTCTTGCTTCCGCTCACTTTCATGCACAAAGCAACGATAGCCTTCTTCTGAAACGAAGAACGAACCGACCATTAATAAGCGATACACATTTCCCTTAACCGTCGTATTACGTACACCTTTTAACGGCGCCTTTACCGCCATTTCCTGAATGACATCTTCCGTTGCTAACTTAGCAAATAAACGCTCTTGACGATCTGTTTTTAAAGAAACATATAAACGGTCGCCCACTGCTGGCCATAGATGCTGTAAATTTGGTAAATCATCTAATGATACTAAAATGTCCTTAGATAGACCAATATTGACAAATACGCCTAACTCTCTTCTAACATTCACTACTTCCGCCCAGCCATATGTACCAACCTGAATACTTGGAATCTTCATTGTTGAAGTTAAACGACCTTGCTTATCCAAGTAAATAAAAACGGTTACTTCCTGCCCAATTTCTAGTTCTGTCCCTTCTGTTATTTCACTATTATGAAGCAATACATCATCTGTGCCATCTGTTAAAAAATAGCCAAATTCCGTTTCGCGATCAACTTCTAATTCAACGGCCTTACCGACCTCAATCATTTGCATGTATGATTTCCTCCTGTGCGTTCCTTTACTTATCATTGTACCCTGATATGTATTTTTCAACATAGTTGAATCTATCACTTTTTACACTCCATGTACAGGGCTAGTATACAGAGCCTTTTTTACTCATCTCATTTAGTTTTATCGATTTGCAGGTGATTAACTCCATGCTTCTCTAAATGAAGGTGATAGTCTTCTTCTAGTTCAACAATGCGCTCAAACGCTCGTTCCTCATCGTATACATGCTCTGTCATTTCCCGAGCCAAGTCCCGGCGTGCAAGATAATACGCTAATTTATCTTTAAACACCATCTCTTCATACTGATCAATTACCTGTTGTATGCCATTTTTACACGTTGCTGCCACATCATATAAGTTATACTCTTCATCCCATTCAACACCGTCAAAACTAAAGTCTTTTGCCAGTGACAATATATACTGTTCCATTTCACCAAACGCTTGAGCCTCATTCGTCCCCTGGTCAGAAGAAGCTACCCAATATCCATATTGAACAAGCTTAAGTAATGTTTCATATTGTTCTCTTTTCAAGTGAATATTCATAAAAAACTCCTCTATATTTTTTACTTTATAATCTTAAACAGTATACTAGTGTACCACTTATGTACAGTTTAAAAAACATAGAAGGTGACATGTTTGTATACGGTTTAATATAATTAAGGTTATGTTAAATAATATGGTGGATAAAAGCTCCATAAACAGGAGGGAAGCCTAAAAATCAGCACCATCATATTTGTAACTAAACAAAAAACGGAAGTGATTTTTTGAACATTAGAAAAGCTACGGAAGAAGATGTAACCGGCATTGCCCATGTTCATGTTGAAACTTGGCGCTCTACATATGCAGGCATTATTCCCGATGATTATTTAAACTCATTAACGATTGAGAGCCGGACAAAGCATTGGAGAAGAAATTTAAAGACCATCCATTCTGCAATCTTTGTAGCGGAAAATACCAATGGAGAAATTATCGGCTTTGCTGCTGGTGGAACTGAGCAAACGAGAGACCCTGTTTATCAAGGGGAAATTTACGCGATTTATATTTTGAAGGAGTATCAACGACAAGGTATTGGTAAACAGCTTATCAAGCCCATTCTTGATATTTTAATTACAAAGGAGTATAAAAATGTCGTCATCTGGGCATTAGAAGAGAATGTAAATCGCGCTTTTTATACCTCAATGGGCGGAAAACTTATTGCGTCAAAACCGATTTCTATCTATGGAAAAGAACTAATTCAAGTAGCTTATGCATGGGAAAATATTCATGATTTAATGAGAGAAGTAACATTGTAAAGGGAGGCTATCCAACTCCCTTTACACCTATTAAACCTCCTTTGTCACATGCCTAATTCTCCAGCTTTTCTCTTCCTTCACCACATCAATAGATACTAAAACCATTTGACTTTCTTTATTCCCCTGGTAGAATTCGTAAAGAAAACTGCCTGTATTCTCATGAAGGTTATATTTGCGCAATCGTAAATACTGAATTCGATTTTCTTCATTAAAATTCCGGTAAAAAAGAGAGGCACCATTTTCAAAAGTAATATGTGTAGACTGTACTTCCACTTCTTCAGTAACCCGCTTTTCTACTTCATTAATATTTTGATCTTGTACAGCCAATAAGAAACGATAGATCTCTCCATCTACTAAATAAGCGATATCTTCCTCTTCTTGCATACAACGAATTTGCTCTTCTAATTCAAATATTTTCGCCTTCAAAGACAATTTTTCTTCAATCATCGCTAATTCTTTATCTTCTTGAGTGGATGGTGAAATAGGAGTTGAACAGGAAACTAAAAAAAAACAAGCATATATGAGAACAATTATATATTTTATCGGCACTTCCTACACTTCCCTCCTTTCAAACTGCTTTTATAGTATTTAGCTATAGAACACTGTTAAATGGTGATGAACCATTTTAGTTAACGGTACCTACTAGTTAAACGAATAAACCTATCAAAAAGTTTCATAAAAATTGAAAAATAACCTACTTTTCTCTTTTTTTAGTCCTTTTATCCTATGAATTTCAAAAGAAGTTTTTTATCATTCCTCACTCCCTATAGAGTCTATAAACTTCTCCTAAGATGATTTATCAAAAAATCAACAGAGATGCCTCTACCTCAAGGAGTGTAAGAACAATAGCCCTTGAATAATTAGTAAAAAATCTATTTTCGGTGGTCATTGCATACACAAACTGTATATAGCCCCTAATATATATTCTAACGAGCTTTATTTTATGATTCATTATTCATCTTAAACCCTTGCGCTTCCTTAGTGGTTGGTCGATGCGTCCCCCCACAGTGGGCTTTCACCACCTAGATAGTTGCCATGCCTGGCACACAAAAAAAAGCACCCTGTAGGATGCCCGCTGCTCTTGTTTTTTAAAATATCCACGAGTTCTCTCATACTCAGTTACTTATAAGTTAGGATATCTTTCCGACCTCACCGAACAATCCTTTAACTTTTCACTGAAATAAGGTACAATTTAGCGAGGCACAGTTTAAAATATACACGGTTGTAAACTGCGGCTCGTGCAATTCAACGTCAAAAATAGTTAAAGAAAGTGCTAGAAACGTTGATACCATTGACTTTTTGGAGGAATGTAAATAAATGATTACTGTAAATAATGTTGGTTTACGCTATGGTGACCGTAAACTATTTGAAGATGTTAATATAAAGTTCACACCTGGTAACTGTTATGGATTAATCGGCGCAAATGGGGCTGGTAAATCTACATTTTTAAAAATCCTTTCTGGTGAAATTGAAGCACAATCTGGCGACGTTCACATGGGGCCAGGCGAACGCCTTGCTGTCTTAAAACAAAACCATTTCGAATATGAAGAAGAAGAAGTATTGAAAGTAGTTATTATGGGGCATGAGAGATTGTATCAAGTGATGCAAGAGAAAGATGCAATCTACATGAAAGAGGATTTTACAGATGAAGACGGTATGAGAGCAGCTGAGCTGGAAGGCGAATTTGCTGATATGAATGGTTGGGAAGCTGATTCAGAAGCAGCAATTCTTCTTAAAGGATTAGGAATTGGCGAAGATCTTCATTATAAGAAAATGGCGGAATTAACAGGTGGAGACAAAGTGAAAGTATTACTTGCTCAAGCCCTATTTGGAAAACCTGACGTTCTTCTTCTTGATGAGCCGACCAACCATCTTGACTTAAAAGCCATTCAATGGCTAGAAGAATTTTTAATTAACTTTGAAAACACCGTAATTGTTGTCTCACATGACCGTTACTTCTTAAATAAAGTATGTACGCATATCGCTGACCTTGATTTTGGTAAAATTAAAATCTATGTTGGTAACTATGATTTCTGGTATGAATCAAGTCAACTTGCTCTTAAAATGGCACAAGATGCAAATAAGAAAAAAGAAGAGAAAATTAAAGAATTACAAGCATTCGTTGCTCGCTTTAGTGCGAATGCATCCAAATCAAGTCAAGCAACTTCTCGTAAAAAATTACTAGATAAAATTACGCTAGATGATATTCAACCATCGTCTCGTCGCTATCCATATGTAGCCTTTACACCGGACCGTGAAATCGGAAATGACCTTCTTCGCGTCGAAGGCATTTCTAAAACAATTGATGGGGTTAAAGTATTAGACAATGTAAGCTTTATTATGAATAAAGATGATAAAATTGCACTTGTTGGTAAAGATGAAATTGCTAAAACGACATTATTTAAAATTCTTGCTGGTGAAATGGAGCCTGATAGCGGCACATTCAAATGGGGTGTAACGACTTCTCAAGCCTACTTCCCGAAAGATAACGCAGAATTCTTCGAAGGATGCGAGTTATCATTAGTAGACTGGTTACGTCAATTCTCACCGAATGATCAAACAGAAAATTTCCTACGTGGTTTCCTAGGTCGCATGCTTTTCTCTGGTGAAGAAGTAATGAAAAAAGCAAGTGTTCTATCCGGTGGGGAAAAAGTACGTTGTATGCTTTCTAAAATGATGTTAAGCGGCTCAAACGTATTAATGCTAGATGAACCAACGAGTCACCTTGACCTAGAATCTATCACAGCCTTGAATAATGGACTGATTGCTTTTAAAGGTTCTTTAATCTTTGCTTCTCACGATCATCAGTTTACAGAAACAATTGCAAACCGTATTATTGAAATTACACCTAAAGGCATTATTGATAAACAAATGACATACGATGAGTACTTAAATAATAAAGACTTACAAAAGCAAATTGCTGAAATGTATCAATAAATCTCCTCAAAGAACGCACAGCTAAACATCTTGGCTGTGCGTTTTTCGCGTCTTCTCCTGAATAAAAGATATAAAAAACAGGTATATTGATACGGGAGGCGTAAAGTTCATGGATACACACTTAATTAAACAAGCTTTTGACAATACAGGCTACTATAATCTTTATGAACAATTTCATTATCAAATTGATGTAACAGGACTATTTGATACAGTGGAACAACCACTTATCATTGAGCATTTTTTAGAATGTTACAGTTTTGACCCCGAACATCATTTATTCTTTGATGAATTTGCTTTTCACTTTAGAACCTTTCACTATACTTCGTTAAAGAGAGAATTACAATCTTTTCATAATGCTAAATACCTTTACTAATTAAAACTCTCATGATGCTGCCCAAATTCACATCATTATTTTAACATCACGAATAAAAAACCAGGTCTAGCCTGGTCTTTGAACGTTATCAATAATATGGATATGAGTAATATGGTTAACTAGCCACCAGCGGGAGATGAAGGCTCCCCACTGATGGAAGTTCTACTTCATTTTAATTATCCACTGTACTTTCTCCACTGACAGTCATTGTTTCGTTAACACTTTTTTCCGGAAGCATCATTTGTTTACCAGAGAAATTCTCTAACAAATCTTTTACATCAATACCTGAAGAAGCTTTTAAAGATTCCTGTAAGGTAGACATTAAGTTCGTTGCATAAGCTGTCACTTTATTGGCACCGCCATTTTCACCGCTGCCCCCCGTATCCACAACTGTAATTTTATCAATATTCCCTAGTGGACTAGCTACTTGCTTCGCATATTCAGGAAGCATTTTTAAAATCATATCCATCACAGCCGCTTGGCCGAACTGCTCGAATGCTTCAGCTATTTTTTGCTTCGCCTCCGCTTCGGCAACCCCTTTTAAGCGAATAATTTCCGCTTCCGTTTCCCCTTGCGCTCTTTGTGCTTCAGCTCTAGCAAGCCCATCCGCACGAACCCGCTCTGCTTCCGCTTTAGCCATCGCTTCAATTTTATATTTATTAGCATCCGCCTCTGTAATTTGTTTCATTTTATTCGCAGATGCAGCTTGCTCTACAGCATAGCGATCAGCGTCCGCTTTTTTCTTCACTTCAGAATCATATTGCTTCTCACGGCGCAAAATTTCCTTTTCTTCTAGCTCAATTTGCTTTTGACGTTCAATAATTTGAATTTGCATTTCTTGTTCGGTTACTTCCTGCTTTGCTCGTGCTGTTTCTAAATCATATGCTTGGTCGGCACGAGCTTTGGCGATATCTTGTTCCCGACGATACTCCGCAATTTTCAGTTTATTTTGTTTCTCAGCTTCCGCAATTTCTGTAGCACGTTCAAGCTCCGCTTTTTGGGCATCCTTGGAAGCTTCCGCTCGTTTAATTCTCGTTTCTTTTTCTGCTTCAGCCATCGCAATATCTGCATCACGCTTCACTTGAGCAATTCTTGGTTTTCCTAATGATTCTAAATAACCGTTTTTATCTCGGACATCTTTAATCGTGAAAGAAACAATAACAAGCCCCATTTTCGCTAAATCTTGAGAAGCTACACGCTGCACTTCTTGCGAAAATTTCTCACGATTTTTATAAATTTCTTCAACGGTCATCGACCCTAAAATCGAACGAAGATGACCTTCTAATACTTCACGAGCTTCCTGCTCTAAATCTTCTTTCGATTTCCCAAGGAATTGTTCGGCTGCCGTTGCAATTTCTGTGATTGAACCACCAATTTTAATGATGGATACACCATCCGCCATCACAGGTACACCTTGTTCTGTATATACTTCCGGTGTCGAGACTTCGAGTTTACTAGATAATAAGCTTAAAGGTTCCGCTTGTTGAAAAACAGGAAGTACAAAAGCACCTCCGCCACGAACAATCTTAATTTTATTGCCGGATTCATCAATATGCACATTTTTATTGCCTAAATAACTCCCGGTTACAATTAAAGCTTCATCTGGACCCGCTGTACGATATTTGGTCACAAAAACGGCTAGTAGAGCAATCAATAAAAAAGCAACTACCGCAATAACAATCCAAATCATAGCAAACCTCCTCATTCCCCTTAAATTTGCTTATAAGCGATAACATATAAAACGCCTTCTTTCACTTCAATAACGAGCACCTTCGTGTCAAAAGGAATCGCCTCATTGTTATAACTTGCAGCAGGTTTAGCAATATTCCCACTATTACTCTCAATTAACACTTCACCAAATCCATCAACCGGTACAGCCGTTAAAACACGACCTACCCTTCCTTGAAGATCATCCTCTGTAAAGGCAAGCGATTCCTCAGCAGTTGAAATCGGTATAAGAATAAATAGATTCAATAAAGTTACCATGATTAGGGAAATAACAAACGATAAGCTAGCTACGAGCCATTCATGAAGTCCTGCACCCCATGTAAAAAGAAAAGCAGTAGCAAAAAAGAGTGTGAAAAAACTAAAAACAAGCGTTGGGTTAAAAATGTCGGGGAGTTCAAAACCGCTAAACACATCATGAAATAAAATAAAGAGAAATGTAACTGCTCCCGAAATAATAAGTCCATAAAGATAAACTGTTTGCAACGACACACCAAATATCTCCATAAGCTTCACCCTTATATATATAATCCTCTACCCCTTCCACTATCCCCCTTTTTTGGTTCGATCTACTATTCTATACGCATCACTTCCGCCCAAAGTTTCAGAATTATGGTAAAATTCATAAATAGATTGACAGTTTTCCTAAATCCTATTAAAATTTTATTTGTTAACTAAAAACATGATTAGAGTTTACAATAGGAGGCTATTATGAATAACAGCCATGAAAAGCTGCGAATGATGATGATCATCGCCTTATTTGCTGCATTAATAGGTATCTTTTCTCAACTCATTATCCCCTTACCGCTTGTCCCAATCACAGGTCAAACACTTGCCATTGGGCTTGCTGCCACCATTTTAGGTGCACGTTATGGTACATATTCTGTAGTATTATATTTATTTATCGGTGCAACAGGTGTACCTATATATGCTCAAATGACTGGAGGACTAGGCAAACTTTTCGGGCCAACCGGTGGATTCTTATTTTCCTTTGTCATTTCTGCTTTCATTATCGGATTCATTCTTGAAAAAACACGCTTTAGTATTTCGACGGCCTTTGCTGCAAACATCGTTGGAATGATTATTAACCTAACAATCGGTACTATTTGGTTAAAGTTTTTTGCTTCTTTAACGTGGGAAGCAGCTTTTCTAGGAGGGTTTGCTCCTTTTATTATCGGAGGTATCATTAAGGCCTTTTTAGCTGCATGGATTGGCATTTTAATTCGATCGAGACTGGAAACTGCCAAAATGCTTCCGAAAAAAGCAACTATTTCTTAGGAAATATTTAGTGAAAAAAAAGCTACCACTAAATAATTTAGTGGTAGCTTTTTTACTAACGATAGTTCACTATCGATTACGGCCCTATCCCCATAAGTCCGAGTAGAATATCTTTATATAACCCCTTTGTTATATAAAGACTATTTTACTATATTAACACTTGTTTGACAACGTATGTATGCCGCGCCATTCTTTCTTCATTATTGGTGTTGCTCATATTGTTTTTTCGTGCCGTCCTCAAATGTTACTTCAAGGTCAAATTCTTGATAATCATCTTTTAGCTGAAACACTTTCAATACTTCTTGGATAACTTCCGCTTGCGGTGTATCTTGATTAAATGTTAATTGCTCAAACAGTGGCGTTAGCTCTTTCATCGCTTCATCTCCATGGAGATTTTTTTCATTTATAGAATCTTCAATAGACGCCTCTGTTTTTCCCTCTAAAGTATCATATTCAACTTCATAATCTTGATTCGTCCCTTTGTAATCTACATCTAATTCAAACTCTTTAAACGAAAAGGCTGATGTCTCATTATTTGTTTGTGTATTATTCTCTGTTGTGTCATTATTCTCAGCTGGTGGATTATTTACTTCATCCTGATCTCCACAACCAGCTAACATGATAACGGCTAAGAATGGTACAAGTTTCAGTTTACTTTTCATATTGTTACCCCTCCTTAAGTTGTATATATTAGCTATTTCCTAATTGTTCACTTCTCAAACAGAGGTCCGATTAAAAATGTAGACAAAATAAAAAACAGATTTATCACAAACCTGTTTCTTACTGAGGAATTACATAAAATAATACAGCAAAAAAATGAGCGACAGAGCCCGCTAATACAAAAATATGCCATACCGCATGATGAAAAGGAAAAGCTCGCCATACATAAAATATTGCCCCAAATGAGTACAATAGGCCTCCTGCAACAAGAAGTTGAATACCTGCTGATGGTAACGTAGCTGTTAAAGGCTCCCAAGCAATGACAATAAGCCATCCCATAGCAATATACAAAATCGTTGAGATAAAAAGAAACTTCTTCACAAAAAAGGCTTTAAACACTACACCAACAACAGCTACTCCCCACACGATACCTAGCAATGTCCAGCCAAGTGCCCCTTTAATAACAAGCAACATAATCGGCGTATACGTTCCTGCAATAAAGATATAGATAGCAGAGTGGTCAAAGATTTCAAACAAATCTTTTACTTTCCCCTCAGGAAAACTATGGACAAGCGTAGAGGAAGCATATAACAGGAGCATTGACACCCCATAAATGGTTGCAGAGGTAACATGCCAAGCCGTCCCTTGCTGTGCAGCGTAAATAATTAAAAATACTAAAGCTGCGATGCTAAGCAACACACCAATTCCATGTGTGATGGCATTCACAAGCTCTTCTTTTCGGGTAAACACATGAGTATTTGCCATAATATAAACCCTCCTTCTTTTCCCTATTATACCCTATGCATCCAAAAACTCTACATAAAAAAGACCGTAAACACAACGTCTTAAACTGTGCAAACGGTTCTTCTCTTCTATTTAAATTGCAAAATGATGATCCCCAATCACTTTTACAACATCCAGTGTATTCATCCATTCAACATCTGAAATACTTGGATTCCAAAAGTAAAGAGCGTCCGTTAATTCATCATGATTCTCCAAAGCGTCATCTACGGCTTGAACAGCTTCCTTACTTGGCTTTTGGTTGATATGGCCATTCGCCACTGGTTGAAACTGATTCTTTTGATAAATTACCTCACGAACCGTATCTGGAAAATCCTCATGCTCTACACGATTTAACACAACCGTGGCAACAGCAACTTTTCCTTGATATGGTTCACCCTTTGCTTCTGCGTGAACAAGTCTTGCTAATAATTCTTTCTCTTCTTTCTTTATTGGTTTGGAGAACTGATTGCTTTCATTTTTATTGGATTGTATATGAGGTTTTTTTTCTATAGCGGATATTGTATTCGACAGCATTTCGCGTGGAGTGAAAAGACTTAAAACAACAATAATAGCTGTCACAATAAATGACATTATATACGTGTATTTCATTGTATCCCCCCTCGTTTAGCTCCTTAATTAGAATAACAAACTTAAAGAGAGAATTCAGGGCTAAAATATTACCAAGGAAAACAAGGAATTATTATACAAAAAGCTATTTGAAACCGTGTTTTTCTTCAAATTTTTATAGAAGATAAAAAAAGGAGCTATCATAAAGTAGCTCCTTGCATTGTCTATAATTGTTTTTTCCATATACCTAATAGCAATGCTGTAATAAACGAACCAATCAATATACTGATTAAATACAGTAATGGATGATTCACAAGAGGAATAACAAATACTCCGCCATGCGGAGCAGGCAATGTAATTTCAAATAGCATGGTTAGTGCACCTGCTATAGCCGCTCCAATGGTACAGCTCCCAATAACACGTATTGGATCTGCTGCTCCGTAAGGAATCGCTCCTTCTGTTATAAAGGAAGCACCTAAAAGATAATTGGTCATACCCGATTTTCTTTCTGTTTCCGTGAATTTATTTTTAAAGAGAGTTGTCGCCATAGCAATTCCAAGTGGAGGAACCATCCCTCCCGCCATAATCGCCGCCTGCGGTCCAAAGCTGTGCGCTTCGATTGCAGCCAGCCCAAAGGTAAATGCCGCCTTATTGAGCGGACCCCCTAAATCAATCGCCATCATCGCTCCAAGAATCATACCGAGCATGATTGCATTGGTCCCAGAAAGCCCTTTCAACCAACCAGTTAACGCCTCATTGATTGCGGTTACTGGCTCATTTACAAGAAAAATCATAAATAGACCAGTAATTAAGACCCCAAATACCGGATAGAGCAAAGTAGGTTTAATTCCTTGTAGTGAAAAAGGTAAAAAAACAAAGCATTTCTTCAACAAGAGAACAATGTAGCCTGCTAAAAAACCAGCTACAAGTCCACCGAGAAAACCAGCTCCTTCATTAGCTGCAAGTAGGCCTCCAACCATTCCAGGAGCAAATCCGGGTCGATCGGCAATACTGCTAGCAATAAATCCCGCAAGTACGGGAACAAGTAAGAAAAAGGCTCCTGTACTTCCACCAATATCATTTAAAGCTTTTGCAAATGGATGATAATTTGGATCATCAGGATTCACGCCAAACATAAACGACAAAGCAAGTAACACTCCACCGCCGACAACAAATGGCAGCATATTACTAACACCATTCATTAAATGCTTATAAATAAAAAATCCTTTCGTCGCAAATTTAATCTCTTCATGCCCTTGATAAATCGGTACTTCTTCTAATACCGCACGATTCAGCAGCTCTTCTGGATGTCGGATTCCTTCTGCAACAGGTACAACAATTACTCTTTTTCCACGAAAACGATTCATATCTATGTGTTTATCAGCAGCGATAATAATCGTCGTTGCATCTGCTATTTCTGCAGCTGTTAAGGCATTTTTAACACCTGTTGAGCCGTTCGTTTCAACTTTAAAATCAATTCCCAGCTCTTCTGCTTTCTTCTTTAAAGCATCAGCGGCCATATATGTATGAGCAATGCCCGTTGGACAAGAGGTTACCGCAAGAATTTTTTTCGCAGATGCCTTCTTTGCTTCGTATTCTTTTGCCCGAAACAAAGTTAAGACCTCTTCCTTCGTTTTTGCATTCATTAATTGTGTTCGAAATTGTTCATCTAATAAAAAAGTCGTTAAGGTAGAAAGTGTGTCGAGATAATCCATCTCTCCCTGTTCATTAACCGCAATTAGAAAAAACAAATGAACAGGCTTTCCATCAAGCGACTGAAAATCAACACCACGTTCGGATTTACCAAAGCAAATCGCCGGCTGTTTCACAGCTTCTGATTTAGCATGTGGAAAAGCCATTCCATCTCCAATTCCTGTCGTCACTTGTTCTTCACGCTCTAAAAGTGCTGCAATAAACTGTTCAACATCTATTACTCGATCTACAGCTCCTAATTGGTTCGCTAACTCATCTATAACAGCTCGTTTCGATGTAGCCTGTAGATCCATAATAATTGTATCTGCTTTAATTAAATCTGTTATATTCATTCCGTTTTACTACATCCTTCCTCGCATCCTCCCTTTTTATCATATCAGAATACGCATAACCAATCTAATATGATAGCAATTAAATTTTTACAGTTTTGTGTATAAAGTGAAACTTCCATCAGTGAAAATCTTACTGCCCTATTAAGTGTGGAGTAAAAAAATTTATTAAGACGAAAAACCCTCTGTCATTTGACAGAGGGTTTTTCCAAATCATTTAATCACCCTTGAAGAAGAAGTTGTTCTGGATCTTCAAGCATATTTTTAACGGCTACAAGGAAGCCAACAGCTTCTTTACCGTCAACAATGCGGTGATCATAAGATAATGCAAGATACATCATTGGTCTGTTTTCGATTTTATCTCCAACAGCGATTGGGCGTGTTTTGATTGTATGCATACCAAGGATACCAACTTGAGGTGCATTCAAGATTGGTGTTGATAATAGAGAACCAAATGTTCCGCCATTTGTGATTGTAAATGTACCGCCAGATAGATCAGAAAGACCTAATTTGTTGTTGCGTGCTTTAACAGCTAAGTCAGAAATATCTTTTTCGATTTCAGCAAAGCTTTTACGGTCTGCATCGCGAACAACTGGTACAACAAGACCTTCTTCTGTAGATACGGCTACACCGATATCATAGAAGTTCTTTTTCAAGATGTGGTCGCCTTGAATTTCAGCATTCAATAATGGGTACTGTTTCAATGCACCGATTACTGCTTTTGTGAAGAATGACATGAAACCAAGTTTAACATCATGATTTTTTACAAACGCATCTTTATGGCGGTTACGTAATTCCATAACTGCACTTAAGTCTACTTCATTAAAAGTAGTTAACATCGCTGCTTCAGCTTGTACTTGTACTAAGCGTTTCGCAATTGTTTGACGACGACGAGTCATTTTAATAACTTCTACGCGATCGTCATTTACCTCTGGTGCTGCAGCTTTTTTAGCTGGTGCTTGTGCTGGTGCTGCCGCAGGGGCTGCTTGAACTGGTGCATTATTAGCTGCTTCTACGTCTTGAACACGTACGCGTCCTAATGGATCAACAGCTTGTACAGCGTTTAAGTCAATTCCTTTTTCACGAGCTAATTTTCTAGCTGCTGGAGAAGCGATTACACCTTGTCCTGGTACTGCTTCTTCTTTTGGTGCACCTTGAGCTTGTGCTGGTGCTGCTGGTGTTGCTTCTTGAGCTGGCGCTTCAGCAACTGGTGCTGGTGCTGCTTCTTGAGCTGGCGCTGCTGGTGCTGCCGCTGCACCACTTTCATCAACTGTTGCAACTGCTTGACCAACTAGAACTGTATCGCCTTCTTCAGCTAACTGCTCTGTAAGTGTACCAGCGTAATCTGAAATAATTTCAACGTTTACTTTATCCGTTTCAAGTTCAAGGATATAATCTCCTTTTTCTACACGATCACCAGGTTGTTTTAACCATTGTGCAATCGAACCTTCCGTAATGGATTCTGCTAATTCAGGTACTTTTACTTCAGCCATCTTATTTTTCCCCCTCTAGATTGCGTGTAAGTGCTTGAGCGATAATACGATTTTGTTCTTGTTTATGAACAAGTGCATCTCCCTCGGATGGACTAGATCTGCGTTTTCTTCCGATATAAGATACAGTAAGACCGTTCGGTGCTGCTGCGTTAAGTCTAGGCTCAACAAACGTCCATGCGCCCATATTTTTAGGCTCTTCTTGAACCCATACGATTTCTTTAAGTTTAGAATATTTTTTCAGTGCTTCTTGAATGCCCTCGAATGGGAATGGATAAATTTCCTCTAGGCTAATAATTTGTAACCAGTCTGTATCTTCTTGAGTAGCCGCTTTATCACGTAGCTCAACAGCTAATTTACCAGAAGCAAATACGATACGCTCTACTGATTTTGGATTTTGACCTAATGTTTTTGTTTCAACGAATGTTTGGAATTCGTCATAGCTAAATTCCGCTGGTGCAGAAGCCATCACTTGATTACGTAACATACTCTTAGGAGCCATAATAACAAGTGGACGTACTTCTTCTTTTTCCAAAATCTTAGCTTGTCTTCTAAGAATATGGAAATATTGCGCTGCAGAGCTTAAGTTTGCTACTGTCCAGTTATTTTCAGCAGCTAATTGTAAGAAACGCTCTAGACGAGCACTTGAATGCTCTGGACCTTGTCCTTCATACCCGTGTGGTAATAGCATAACAAGACCTGATTTTTGACCCCATTTCGCACGACCTGCTGCGATGAATTGATCAAAAATAACTTGAGCAGTATTCGCGAAATCACCGAATTGACCTTCCCATAATACTAGTGTTTCCGGTGCAAATACATTGTAACCATATTCAAAAGCAAGAACTGCTGTTTCCGTAAGCGGACTGTTATGAACCGCAAATGATGCATTAACAGACTCGATTGTATGAAGTGGTGAATATGTTTGACCAGTAACGCTATCATGAAGAACAATATTACGTTGTGCGAACGTACCACGCTCTGAATCTTGTCCAGTTAGACGAATTGGCGTACCGTCTTTTAAGATAGATGCAAAAGCTAATGTTTCGGCATGTGCCCAGTCGATTTTTCCATTTTCACCAAATGAGTCTAGACGACGTTGTAGAATTTTTCCTAATTTTTTATTAGGTGTAAATCCTTCTGGCCATGCAACAAGCTGCTCATTAATTTCTACAAGCTCTTCTGTTGAAACAGCAGTTGAAATTTTAGGCAGACCATTAGCAATTGTTGCTGGTGGATCTAATTCAAATTTTTCTTCTGGTTTGTTTCCAGATACTTTGTTGTATGCTTCTAAAAGCTTAGCATCTGCTTGTTCTGCTAATGCTTTTGCTTCTTGTTCTGTGATTTCTCCCGCTTCAATCAGTTGTTTTGCATAAAGTTCTTTTTGTGTTGGATGTTTATGAACTAATGCATATGTTTGCGGTTGAGTTACTAACGGCTCATCCATTTCGTTATGACCGAAACGACGGTAACCAATTAGGTCGATTAAGAAATCTTTTTTGTATTTTTCACGATATAGGACAGCAAGATGCACAGCAGCTAAGCAAGCTTCTGGATCGTCTGCATTTACATGTACAACCGGCACTTCAAATCCTTTAGCCATGTCGCTTGCATATCTTGTAGAGCGTGAATCTCCACTTTCCGTTGTAAAACCGATTCGGTTATTGGCGATAATATGAATCGTCCCACCAACTTGATATCCTTTTAGTCCGCTTAAGTTTAATGTTTCCGGTACAATACCTTCCCCTGGGAATGCTGCATCCCCATGAATTAACACAGCAAGAGACTTCGAAACATCTTGTTGTGGGTACCCTTTTTGCGTACGGTCTTCTTGAGCTGCACGAGAGTATCCTTCTACAACTGGTCCAACAACTTCCAAGTGACTTGGGTTGTTTGCAAGTGTAAGTCTTACTTTTTTCGTACTTTCTTTTGTAACTTGACGATCTAAACCTAAATGGTATTTCACGTCTCCTGTCCAACCAAATGTTACACCGATTGATCCTTCTGAAGGAACTAAATCTTTATTAGGTGAATGTTGGAACTCAGAGAAAATCATTTCATAAGGTTTACCTAGTACATGAGCAAGTACATTTAAACGACCACGGTGAGCCATCGCAATATTTACATTCGATGTACCATGTTGTACTGTTTCAGAAATCATTTCATCTAACATTGGAACTAATGGGTCTACCCCTTCGATAGAGAAACGTTTTTGACCAACAAATGTACGGTGAAGGAATTTCTCAAAGCCTTCTACTTCACTCAAACGTTTAAGCAATGCTGCTTTTTTCTCTTTTGTCAAAGTTGGGAACATTTGACGTGATTCAACCATTTCGTTCAACCATTCATGTTCTTCTACATCGCTGACATGATGGAATTCAAAAGCGATTGTTTGCGTATACAATTGTTTCAAATATTCAACGGCTTCATATCCATCTTTCACGCTTGCAGGCGCTTGTGGACAGATTAAATCAGCCGGAATTTTTCTTAAGTCGGCTTCTGTTAAACCAAATTTTTCAAATTCAATTTGCTCTGTATTCAGAGGCGTATCTTTTAACGGGTAAATATTCGCTGCAAGGTGTCCATATGTACGAATATTCTCCGCTAATTTGACAGCTGACATAATTTTCTTCATTGGAAGAACTTCTCCAGCTGATTGTACTGTTGAATTTGCAAGTGCAGCTCCTACTGTAGCGTCAAGTGAAGGAGGACCTGCGATTTCGAAAAAGTTTTTCAGTTCAGGATCAACTTCTTCCGGGTTTGTTTGGAATAAGTCATATTGTCCTATCACATACCCAAGGTTTGGACCTGAAAAAGCTTTCCATGAGTCGTATGCCTTAGCATCCTTGATGGTCATCTCGTAAACCCCCAAATTTCTCTCATAATTTTTTACTATCGTTTTATCCATCCCCAAATTTCTATTTCGTATGACAGTATAAATAAGTTAAGATTTAAAAGTAATTGTCATAAAACTGTAAAAATTATTAAGGATAAAACGTTTTCAGATGTTATATTAACATGTTTTTGTGGAAATATCCAAAGGTTAAAACGAACAAAAATAACTCTCAAAACCTATAAATCTGCTTAATTCGTCATATTTCGCCTTTAACAAACTTTTTTTCTTATTTACGTTATTTTTTCACTTAAAAAGATTTTTCTTTTTTTATATTTAACTCTTAAAATAGCTGTTTTTTCTAGTCATTTTACTAGAATTCGAAAGCCGATAAACTAACATTCCCAAATTGAAAACTTCGATGTAACAGCGTAGGATTTCTTTGTTTATCTCCGGTTCCCATTGCAATGATTAGCGGAATCAATTCACTAATGTTCGGCACTGCATCAAAAGCAAAAGGAGCCTCTTCTTGAAACTGAAACAGCGCTTTTAAATTCCAATTCATAACGTGCTCCTCTATCCATTCAACAAATCGAATAGCCCAGCCTTCGACAACATTCATCTCGTACTGAATATGATCCAAATTATATACAATTCCACCACTTGCAATAATTAATACATTTTCCTCTTTTAATGCAGCAAGAGCCTTACCAATTTCGTATTGTTTTGCTAAAGATAAGGTTGGATTAATCGATAGCGAAACAACCGGTATATCAGCCTCTGGATACATAATATGTAGCGGCACCCAACTTCCATAATCTAGCGGTCTATTCTCATCAAATTCTCCAAATATATCTACACGAGATAATAGAGTAAGAACTTGATCAGAGAGCTCGATATTACCAGCTGCCGGATAGGTGATTTGTGTCACCTTATCCGGATGGCCAATAAAATCACAACTAATATCATGTTTTTTGACAGCAGAAACAGCCTGATCGCATCTATTCCAATGACTAGAAATGATAACAATCGCATCTGGCCTTTCATGTTGAGCGACATATTCTTTTAAAAATTCCGTATATCGATTGTCCTCGATTGTTAGCCATGGTGTCCCATGGGATAAAAATAGTGAAGGTCTCATACTAACAAACTGTTCCTTTCTAAAAGGTCATTCAATTATTGCTGTTAATTAAAGCGTTTCCATTTAATTAAACTGTATTTGGGGCGTCGTTTCATCAATTATATCAAATATATACCCCTCTTCCTTTAATCCTTCAATAATTGTTGGAAGAGCTTTTACAGTATTTTTCATACTATTGATGTCATGTAGTAAAATAATAGCCTGCTTATGATGCTTCGCATTACTCAGTACATTTTGGGTAATGGTTTGCTGACTCGTTAACGGACTTATTCCATCTTTTGAATCCACATTCCAATCTACATACACATACCCAGTATCTGTTAACTCCTGCAATATCCCTTTTATAATAGGTCTCGTAGCTGCTCGATACATAAGTTGATTACCGGATCCCCCTGGAAGGCGGACAAAATGGGTTTTAACTCCATAATTGGCGCTTAGTAATAATTCTAATCTTTTTAAGTCTTGAAAGAAATCTTTTTTTGAACGATAAATGACATTATAATCATGAGAATAAGAATGCAGCGCAATCGAATGACCTCTTGCAACGATTTCTCGATAACATTTCTCCGCATAGGCTTCTTTATTTCCCATCACAAAAAAAGTAGCTTTTATTTGATATCGATCTAAAATATCCAGTATCTTCATTGTATTTATCGAAGGTCCATCATCGAACGTCAAATAAGCCTTCTTCAATGACCGATCGGACTTTATAAGTGGATCTAACTCCTCCGGAATTGTCTGCCCTGATCCAGACCCTATAGTAAAAACCATACATACAACTAGACAACTAATCAAAATTAACAACGTACGAATAGATGTTTTTATCATAAGAAACAGTCCTTTCTTTTGCACAAGGCTCTCTTATAAGGATGTTGTTAATTTTCGAATTATTTCACCTGGCAGCTTTGCTGAAAGGTAAAATAAAAATCATGTTATTAACAACATTGTTTAACAAAGCCTTAAACTAAACGACGCAACCTTCTTACATAAAATACACCATTCATTATTTTTCATACATAATAAGACAGCGGTTTTTTATGCCGCTGCCTTATAGAAATTATTTCTCTACATTGAAATAGCGTGCTTCTGGATGGGCAAAAACAATAGCTGATACAGAAGCCTCTGGCTCCATCATACAACCTTCCGTTAACTGAACACCAATATCTTCTGGTTTTAATAATCGGAATAATTTTTCTTGATCTTCTAAATTAGGACATGCAGGATAACCGAACGAGAAACGCTGTCCAATATACTTAGCAGCAAACCTCTCTCTCATTGTCATATCGATTGAATCACTAATGCCCCATGCATCCCTCATCACCTGATGCACTCGTTCAGCAAAGCCTTCTGCTGTTTCAAGAGCAAGTGCTTGAATCGCATGACTTTTTAAGAAATCGCCTTCTTCCTTCCATTTTTCCGCCCATTTTCTAATGCCACGACCTGCTGTCGCGACAAAGAAACCAACATAATCCATTTCTCCTGAAGATACAGGCTTCAAAAAGTCAGCTAAACATAAATTAGGGCTGCTTGCTTGTCTTGGAAAGTCGAACTCTTCCAATACCTCTTCATGATTATCTGGATTATAAACTAATACTTTATCTCCATCACTTTGAGCAGGGAAGAATTGAAAAACACTATTTAATCCATAGTCTTCATCTTTTTTAATAAATTCAATTAACTCGTCAACTAAATCATTCAGCCCAATCGCCTTTTCATTTCCTTGTTTAATCATTTCGGCTACTTTACCTTTTAACCCGAGATGATGTCCAATTAACATTTGGCGGTTAATATATGGTTGAACGACATCGTACGCATAATCTTTAAGAACGTGTCGTTTAAGATCTTGCGGCACTTTAACCGGTGCAGCAGAAATCGCTGGAGCAACAGCTTTTTTCCGTTCCGGCTTTTCCATCGTCGCTACAATCGCTGCATTAGCAATCGCTTTATTTCGTCTCTCATTGTTTTCTTCTAGAAATACTTCTTTTTGCGCTGGGTCATGTAACACATTGGCAACAGCTAGTCCGTCCATTGCATCCTTTGAATATAGAACTGGTCCATCATACTCTGGAGAGATTTTAAAATCAGTAAACTTACGTGATAAAGCTGCTCCACCTACTAAAATCGGTGTATCAATACCCGCCTGTTTTAAATCTTGCGCCGTTAATACCATTTGTTGGGCTGATTTTACTAACAAGCCCGATAAACCAATAATCGTTGGCTCATGCTTACGGACTTCTTCAATAATTTGCTGGGAAGTTACTTTAATTCCTAAATCGATCACTTCAAATCCGTTATTCGATAGGATAATGTCTACTAAGTTTTTCCCAATGTCATGTACGTCCCCTTTAACAGTGGCTATTAACATTTTCCCTTTTTTCGCGCTGTCTTCTGAATTCTCCATTAATGGCTCAAGATGAGAAACTGCTGCCTTCATCGCTTCAGCACTTTGAAGCACTTCAGCTACAATTAACTGATTATCGTTAAATAGACGACCTACCTCAGCCATTCCTTTCATCAGTTGACCATTAATAATATCCAATGGCGCATCGCCACGAGCAAGCGCCTTGTCTAAATCCTCGATTAGTCCTTCTTTTGTTCCTTCAATAATATAATTCGCCAAACGCTCATCTAACGGAAGCTTGGCCATATTGTCCTTTTTCACAACTTTTTTATCTCGATAAAACTCAGTAAAGGTCGCTAATGTTTCTTGCGAAGTCTCGAATAGAAGCGCTTCTGCTAACTTCACTTCCTCTTCTGGAATCAAAGCAAAACGCTCTAATTTCTCTGTATTGACAATCGCATAATCAAGACCTGCTTTTGTACAATGGTACATAAATACTGCATTTAAAATTTCACGGCCACGTGGTGGTAAACCGAACGAAACATTCGATACTCCTAAAATCGTTAAGCAATCTGGAAACGTTTCTTTAATCGCTTGAATACCTTTTACCGTTTCTAGCGCTGATCCAATATACTGTTCATCCCCTGTCCCAACTGGAAAAACAAGTGGATCAAAAATTAAATCACGTGGATTTAATCCATATTTATTCACGAGCAAGTCTACAGACCGCTTAGCAATTTCCAGCTTACGTTCTGCATCAACAGCCATACCTTCTTCATCAATTGTTCCGACAACGACAGCCGCTCCATATTTATGAATAAGAGGAACAATTTTCTCGAATCGCTCTTCTCCATCTTCTAAGTTAATCGAATTGATAATGGCTTTACCTTGAGAGTGCTTTAACGCTTGCTCTAAAACAAGTTCATCTGTTGTATCAATTACGAGTGGTACTTTTACTTTTTTAACCACTTCTTCAACAAATGCTTGCATATTACCTAATTCATCATCATCCGGGTCTGCTAAACAAACATCAATAACGTGAGCTCCAGTTTTCACTTGAGCACGGGCGATTTCAGCCGCTTGTTCAAACTTCTTATCGCGTATTAATTCTTTAAATTTGCGTGAGCCAATGACATTCGTACGTTCTCCGACAAATAACGGACGCATTGAATCATCGTAAATCAACGGTTCAATCCCAGAAACAGCATGATTATGCGGCTGCTCTGGAAGTTGTCTCGGCTGAACGTCTTGAAGAACTTTCGATAACTCTTCAATATGCGCTGGTGTCGTCCCACAACAACCACCGATAATATTGACCCAGCCTTTTTCTGCGAATTGCTTCATTTTCTCAGCAAGAGAAGTTGGAGATTCATGATAATGTCCTTCTTCATCCGGAAGCCCTGCATTCGGATAACAGCTAACCGCACTATTTGATAAATCCGCTAATGTCCGAATATGATCGATCATAAATTCCGGACCTGTCGCACAATTTAAACCGACCGAAATTGGTTTCATATGCTCGCAAGAAAGATAGAACGCTTCAATGGATTGACCAGCTAATGTCGTTCCCATTGGCTCAATCGTTCCCGAAATCATAATCGGGAGTTCCTTACCACTCTTCTCAAAGGCTCCTTTAATGCCTAAAAAAGCAGCTTTTACATTTAGCATATCTTGACATGTTTCAACGAGAAGTAAATCGACGCCTCCATCAATTAATCCAAGGGCCTGCTCTTCATAACACTCTCTTAATGTATCAAAAGTCGTTCCACCTGTAACTGATAGTGTTTTCGTTGTTGGCCCCATTGAACCGGCCACATATCTTGGCCAAGCTTCTGTTGAATATACTTCACACGCTTTTACAGCGATTTCTGCTGATTCTTTATTTAACTGGTAAGCAAGTGTACCTAGATTGTATTCATCTAAAACAATACTCGTACCCCCGAATGTATTCGTTTCAACAATATCGGCACCTGCAGCAAAATATGCTTCATGGATTTTTTGAATAACATCTGGACGAGTCAGCGTTAAATATTCATTACAGCCTTCATATTGTTCTCCACCAAAATCTTCAGCTGTTAAATTTTCGGCTTGTAGCATCGTACCCATTGCGCCATCCAGTAATAGAATTTTTGATTGTAGTTGTTCGTTAATTGACTTTTTACTCATATGCTGCCACCTCAGATGTTTTTGTTTGATCAAGCGTTCTAATATAGCGCGTTAACTCCGCCGTCATTTCATAACGAAGGAATGGAGTAATTAAATAAATACCTTTAAATTTATCCATTGCCGCATCCACAAGTTCTCGTGCGATTGCCACACCTTCTTTTTGCGCCTGAATTGGGTCATTACCTGCTGCTGCCATTGCCCGGCGAACATGATCTGGCAAATTAATTCCAGGTACTTCATTATGAATAAATTCGGCATTACGAGTACTAGTTAACGGCATGATGCCGACAAAAATAGGTGTCTCTAAATGCTTCGTTGCTTCGTATACTTCTTCAATCTGTGAAGTGGAATAAATCGGCTGTGTTAAAAATGAATGAGCGCCGCACTCAATTTTCTTTTCCATTCGTTGAACCGCTCTATCTAAATATTTCACATTTGGATTAAAAGCCGCAGCAATTTTAAAATTCGTCTTTTGGCCAAGACTTTGTCCAGAATACGAAAGTCCTTCATTAAATTGCTTAACCAAACTAATTAAATCAAAAGAAGATAAATCATACACAGATGTTGCACCTGGGAAATCACCAATTTTCGAAGGATCTCCTGTAATAACTAATACTTCATTTAATCCTAGAGTTTGTAGGCCCATTAAATGCGATTGTAATCCAATTAAGTTTCGATCACGACATGTAATATGCACAAGCGGATTTAAATCAAGCTGTGATTTAATTAACATACCCAGCGCTGCATTAGAAATCCTAGGAGAAGCGAGCGAATTATCCGCTAACGTAATCGTATCAACTCCAGCTTCTTTCAAAGCTTTAGACCCTTTCATAAACTCTTCGATCCCCAGTTTCTTAGGTGGATCTAGCTCTACTAAAATCGTTCTTTCTGTTTTCGCTTTTTCATATAAAGCAGGGGTGCGATCCTGTTCCCGAACTTCAATTGTTTCCACTTTCGCTGCGTGCATTTTTTTCTCAACGATTGGAGCTAAATCAGAAACAGCTGCTTTCATTGCTGTAATATGCTGTGGTGTCGTACCACAGCATCCGCCAATAATGGATGCTCCTTGATCACGTAATTGAAGCGCGCTTGAGCCAAAGTATTCCGGTGCTGCATCATACACTAATCGGCCATCCACATAATCTGGTAAACTCGCATTAGGGTACGCAGCAAGCGCGGCATGACTTGGAAGTTGAACAGATTCTAACGCACGAATCATATGATGCGGACCTAAACGGCAATTAAGTCCGACTACGTCTGAACCTAATTGTTCTAACCGCTTAAATGCTTCATTTAACTGAACACCGTTTTGTAAATTCCCAAGTTCATGCAACGTAACATTCGTAATAATTGGAATGTTCGTTTCCTGTCTTGCAATTTGCAACACTGTTTCCAATTCTTCCAAATCATAATATGTTTCGAATAATAATCCATCAGGACTTTCAAGCAGTAAACTATATAGCTGTTCACGGAAACTACGTTTAATTTCTTCTAAACTTAAATCAGATTTTCGAATACTTCTAGAAGCACCAATCGTTCCAAACACAAACGCATTCCCTTGCGCAACCTTTTTAGCAATGGCAATTCCTTGGCGATTAATCTGACTCACTTGATCTTCTAATCCATAGCGCTTTAATTTATGAAAATTTGCTCCATACGTATTCGATTGTAAAATATCAGCACCTGCATCCAAATAAGTACGATGAATCGCTTCAATTTGATCAGGCTCTGTACAGTTTAATTCTTCATAACAATGGTCGATGCCACGGGAATACAATAGTGTCCCCATTGCTCCTTCCCCAATTAAAATTCTTTGCTTTAGCTCTTTACGAAACTCCATATGTGCACCCTTTCCCAAAAACAATTCAGTTTCCGCTTTATTTCAATGGTGTAAGAAAAAGAAAAAACCTTCCATCTATAAAAAGAAGAAGGTCTTCATAAGAAACATTCTCCTCATCTATCAAGCGCCCGCTTGCTGGATTTAGCACCTTAGCTCAAACAGCTGGTTGCTGAGGATTCATCGGGCCAGTCCCTCCACCTCTCTCGATAAGATTGATTTATATAAACTTTTCTAAACATTTCAAATTAAATTACAATATAATTATTCTTAATTTACATGAAACAATGATGAAATTCAATACCTTCTAGCCAATTTTTGAATTTTTCAAACAAAATAACTAAGAATTAGAGACAAATCACGAACAATATTCGTTTTTTACCTTATTTTGTCATTCCCCTAACTATTTATTTAACATTCTAGGAATTGTGTATGAAATGGCAAGGCAGCCTAGACAAAATGTCTAGCGAAAACATTGCGTTTTAATAGGCTTCTTTGGCCTGTCTACTTTTTCAGCACTCGCTAGTTTTGAAACAAAGATTATCTCGCATCTAGTCATTTACATGGTTAGCTTGAGGGGGTACACTCTGGGGGTCAAATAGAAAATGATAAATCTCAACTCAATCAGCTTCATTTACAATATCAAGCAACACCGTATTGCTGTCTGTTTGGACTTTACCTCTATTCTTAAAGTTCACAAAATGAAACGGCATATAAAACATGTCTGTTAGTCGTTCAGGTGACAGGTACTGCGTTGGAACTAACATACGTAAATCATTTGCTTTAACAGGAGACGTTGTAGCGAGACAAAACGCCCAATCCTCTCCCTCTTCCGGGAAGAAATTGTGATATGGCAGTACATAGAAACCAGCTTTTTTGAGGGTTTTCTGTATACTCCAAAAGTACTCAGGCATCCAGGGAAAAGCGGAACAAGCTACAGTGATTGCACCCCCTGGTTCTAAACGGTCTTTCAAGATGCTATAAAACTCCCTGCTGAAGAGACGGGAAAGCTCAGGACATTTGTCAGTTGGCTCAGGAAGGTCGATAATAATAACATCCCACTTTTCCCCGTTTTTCTCGACAAACTTTCTGCCATCTTCAATTACGACTTGAACTTTAGGATGATTCAATGAACCTTGATTAAATTGGACCAAAGCCTCCAAATTTTTACCGAAATCTATCATCACTTCGTCGATGTCAAGGGTAGTAATTTTCTCCACTTCGGAATAACGAAGGGCCTCGTGGGTCGTTACTCCACCACCACCACCGATGATTAGAACATTCTTCCGCTTGCGTGCAGCAGCCATTGGAATGTGTACCATCACTTCTGCATAAATACTCTCATCATCTGTTGTGCCAAACATGACGTCACCATTGCTATAAATCAACATTTCACCATTATAATCGACAAGGGCAATCCGCTGGGTAGGAGTTCTAAGCGTTCGTAAAATTCGATATTCACCTTCAGGTTCTTCATCCTTGCAGATATAATCCCTAATAGAATCGCCATGCAATTCAAATGGTTGATTCATACACATCACTCCTTGTCTTTATTGTAAATATTATTCTGTGAATAAGATAAAAGTTCCTAAAACCCTCAACTGCCTTATCCTTTAGAGAAAATAAGGCTACTTAAACAAATCAAAATTGATGAAATCCTTATAAATAAATTTCAATTATATTATGTGACTTTATCCCACACTTAACGGGCAGTAAGACCCCCACCTCAAGATTCTGAATGAGCAAGGAAGCTAGGTGGGGGACAACTGCCCGTAAAGGTCCGATTGGTTCAACTAACCATCAGTGGGGGATGAAGGAACCCCCCCACTGATGGAAGTTTCACTTTATCTAGCAACTGTATTGTTCTTGATATTCAAGTCAAAAATCGATTTACCCACTATCTATCCACACAAAAAGGGCGTTCCAATGTTACTCGGAAACGCCCTTTTTTATTTATAACACTTCTTTTAAATAGCTTTGTACGTCTGCTTTAAGCTTCGCATATAGCGTAATTTCTTGATCAAAACTTTCTTTTGTCAGCACATTAAATTGCTCTGGACAATTTAAATCCACTTCAATCGTTGCTTTGTATTCATTTGTAGCATTCCCAATCAAGTCAATGGAATATTGATTATCACGTTTATGAACAACACATTTTACTTTACCGCCATTATTGAATACGGAAATATCACTTTCAAGCTGATTTAAACCATTTAAGCATGTCACTAAACTCGACGCAGACATCGCTGTTCCGCATGCGTTTGTAAAGCCAACGCCGCGTTCGAATGTACGGACATAAATATGTCCCGCTTCTAACTGTTTTACGAAGCTTACATTTACTCCATCTGGGAAGAGCTCATTCGGTCCATTTACTTTTGTTGCTAATACTTCCTGAACATCAGAATGAATCATTTCGCTATCTACAATCGTAACTAAATGTGGGTTTGGTACAGCTAACGCCGAAAAAAGAAGCGTATCATGTAATTCTGGCAATCGTTCGTTTTGTAATTCGCTTTGTTCAATCACAAGCGGCAAATCCTTAACATCAAAGCTTACCGGTGAGATTTCTACTTTAAACGTCGGGATTCCTTCATATACATCGGCTACCTTTTCAACCTCTAAATCCACTTTCATCGTTTCAATAACCAAGTTCTCTTTACCGAGCGTATCAATTGCATAGCGAGCTACACAGCGCAGCCCATTCCCACACATAGATGCTTCCGATCCGTCTGCATTAAACACGCGCATTCTTGCATCAGCACGCTCGCTTTTTAATACGAATAAAATACCGTCTGCCCCTAATTCACTATCACGATTACATAATGCTAGTGCTAATTGGCGGCGTTCTTCTTCTGTAAAAGAAAGATCAGTCGTTAATTCATCAATAATGAAAAAATCATTACCTGAGCCGTGGCTTTTTAATAAGTCAATAATCATCTTGTCTCATCCTATTCTGTTGAATACTTAAAAACACTACATTTAATCTTATCATAGCATTTCCGGTTGAATTGTGTCAGTAGGAATCTTCTTTACAAATGGCTTTGTTACATAATATTGTTAATAACACAAATGAGCCAACAATCAACAGTATCTTATAATAAAGCTTTACAACTAACTATGGTGCGATATGGCAGCTTTCTCAAAAACTAAAAAGCGTGCGAAACTAAAGCTTCGCACGCAATAAGCTACAAATGGATTCTATTATTTAACTAAACCTTACAATAGCCTTCAAGCACCTTACTTAACGTTTTCTAATTCTTTATATCCGTCAACAACCACTTCTAATTTTCCAGTATCTGGCGCAATAATTAAACCATGAATAGGAATGTTTTGTGGAATTAGTGGATGGTTTTTAATACAATTTACACTATGTTTTACACTTTCATACACATCGTCAAAGCCGCGAAGCCAATTTTTAATATCAATTCCTGAATTTTCAATTGTTGAAATCGTACCTTCTGGAACACCGCGATTAACCATCTTCTTAATCATTTCATCTGTATTGACCGCTGCCATTCCACAATCATGATGTGGAATCACATAAATTTCATCTGCTTTCAATTCATAAACAGCGACAAGAATACTACGCATTACACTTCCAAATGGATGGGAAACGATAGCTCCTGCTGTTTTTAAAATTTTTACGTCACCATTACGGACATTCATAGACTTTGGAAGTAGCTCGACAAGACGGGTATCCATACAACTAACGATTATCATTTTTTTATCAGGGTATTTAGTTGTTTGATACTTTGTGTACTCCCCTTCATTAACAAACTTTTCATTATAGTCAAGAATTTCATTTAACAAGCTCATTTGTTGTCATCTCCTGATTAGCTATGTAATTTCATCTATACATTATATCAAATATTCATAAAATTGACTACACTTCTGTTTTAAATCAGGTAGTCAATGATCGCGGTGATGTAATACAGCGGCCAAAAATCCTAAAATAATGACTCTCTCCTGTTCAGTAATAATCGAAGAAAAGGTAATAATCGGTGTATTTAATTCGAATCGCTTAGCCCACTCTACCGGCATCCAGCCTTCTTGAAAAGAGGCGACATTTTTCTTCTCTATTGTTTTAAGCTGTAAAGAGTAAAGACTTGCCTTTGACTCTACTGCAATCCATTCACTCTGATTTCCTTTATAGATTATCCCTTTAATTTTAATTAGTGAATCCTTCCAATTTTCCCGGTAACCCCCAATTATTTCATCATCGGCATTATAAATCGTCATCGAATTCGTTAACCCTGCTCGAGTATGGTATTTTGCCCTAACTTGTCCATCGCTATCCAATAAGATAAATCGCTTGGGCAATAGCAGTGAAACGACGTTCGGAATCAACCACATAAACCAGCGCATATTTTGATCACGAACTTCTCCAAGAAGCAAACCTTTCGAATCAAATAGCAGCATACGCAATGTTGGTGCAGGCATAAAAACGACTAATACATGGTCTATGCTTAATAACTGACCACTTGTTTGCATCGGCTTATCCCCTAATTTTTCTACCCTTTTGTCATAGGTTCGAAAATAAAAGAAGTGAAGCACACTAAAAATGATGATCGGAATAACAAAGATTAATAAATCCCCTTCAAATAATTGTAAAAGATGACAAACAAAAAAAATAATCGCTAACAATAGGGAAATCCAAGCAACGCAAAAGCATGCTTTAGCTGTTTTCTGATAATACTCTCGAATATTCATAATTAGCTCCTTGACTAAAGATTCATACTCTCTCTATTGTTATTTCGCTATCCATTCCTTAATTCCCTTTAACAAAAATCAACAGTATCCTATAACAAAGCCTAACAAAAAAAGAATCTAGACAAACATCAGCTAGATTCCTTTTTCATGACTTATAAAATTCGAAAAATAAGTGGAATTCGATACTCGACTCCTTCATAGGCTCGTATCGCCGCAATGATTGTAAACACAAACGCCGCAACCCCTAAAATAGGCAGAATCAATACGCCAATTCCAACGAAAACAAGAAGTGCTCCAATTATTCCATAAATCGTGTAGGAGATAAGAAAATTAAAATACTCTCGGCCATGATAATCAATATACGGTGAATCTTTTTTCACTAACCAAATAATGAGCGGTCCAAGAAGCGGAAAAAATAAACTAATAACGTAAATAAGAACAGCAAATACTTTTTCATCTTGCGTAACCATTTGTCGTTCCTCCTCTCTCTCATTCCATACTATATCTATTTATACGCATAAACATAGAAACGGCTTCATTTTATACAGATTTTTTTAACATATGCACTAGAAATTCCAAATATATCGCTTAATACTGCACATCTTTGGACATAGACTCGCATACAGATAATTAGTGTTTGTCCTTACTACTTTTACCTGAGGTGAATTCCATTGTTAAATGAATTTCAAGCATTCATTCTCGGCATCATTCAAGGATTGACTGAATTTTTACCGATTTCCAGCACAGGACATTTATATTTAGGGCGTCACCTATTTCATTTAGATGAAGCAGGAATTTTCTTAGATACGATGCTTCATATTGGTACATTGCTTGCTCTGCTTGTTGTCTATAAGCAAGAAATCATTTCCATCATCAAAAAGCCATTTTCAAAAATGACTGTGTTACTCATTGCTGGAACGATTCCTGCAGTATTTGCTGGCGTCTTACTTGGAGATTGGTTTGATTCACTTTCAAAGTCAGGTGTGACCATCGGCTGGGAGTTTCTTGCTACTGGTCTCATTCTATGGTTCGCAGATGCAAGAAAGGGCGGCACGAAAACATTAGAGCAAATTTCCGTAAAAGATGCGTTCATAATCGGTACGTTTCAGGCAGCTGCCATCATGCCTGCCCTCTCTCGGTCAGGCTTAACAATTGCAGCTGGATTGTTGTGTAAACTCGACCGCTCCACCGCTGCTTATTTCTCCTTTTTACTATCGATTCCAGCAATCGCTGGCGGCATTGTTTTTCAAATGAAGCCCATTTTCACTGGAGAAGTGGAGCGGCTTTCGTTTATGGCTCTTTTTATCGGTACGTTAACTTCAGCAGTCTTTGGGTATATAGCTGTTGTTTGGATGATTGATTTCTTAAAAAAACAATCGTTAAAGTGGTTTGCCGTATATGTTTGGATTCTTGGAATCCTCATTTTATCCCTCCAATTTACCGGAAAATTTTGAATAAAAACGCATGATTAAGACAATCGTTTGCATAAAATAAAAATAACAAAATTTAGTCGAAAAAAATAGGCGAAATTACTATATCCAAATGCACTTTTTTTTAGTATTATAGCAAGGTAGAGCATATTATATTTCTGACAATAAAAATAGGGAAGGCAAATGGTGCGCCACCGGTTTCCCGGTTCTAGTGGGTTCGATTCCCACCCCGAAATTTTTTGATGAACGACTTAAAAAATTTCGAGGGTGGGCGGCAGCTACGCTATAGAACTGCCCTCAAAGCGGAGGGATGGAAATGTTAAAGAAAAGAGAGTTTGTTGATTGTTCGTCTCTTTATGATTTAATGTCGCATCCAGATGTCTTCCCTTTCGTACGCCAAAAAGTAGATTCTTACGAAGAATACGTTTTTGTTACAAAGCAAACGATTGAAGCTGAAGAAGCTGGTGAACTAATTTCAAGAACAATTTTAGATGAATGGGATAATCCGATTGGCTGCATCTCCCTATATGATGTGGAAAATGGTGCAGGATTTCTCGGTACATGGTTAGGTAAACCATTCCATGGAAAAGGCTATAATACCCTTGCAAAAGAGGCTTTCTTTAAAGAAATCTTTTTTGATCTTGGTATAGAAACCGTATTTATGCGCATTCGCAAAAAAAATATTCGCTCTTTAAAGGCAGCTGAGAAACTCCCTTATGCGATGAAAGTAAACGAAACAAGAAAAGCATTATATGAACAAATTAACCAAAATGATGATCTATTCGATCTTTTCGAAATTCCAAAAGATTTATACACGCTGCATATCCTTCGACAAAATGATGACAATGATCAACATCTTATGGAGGCATAGTGCACTTAAATCCCTTTACCATTTGTGTAAAGGGATTTATTTATTGACTGAAAAGTTAATCTTTTCTGATTATTACTCTATTCATCGTAATGATATTTTCGTATAATAAACACATCACTTGAACATTTTTCCAAAAAAATCGAAAGGATTTGTTTCAATTATGATGAAAAAAGGATTTCTTTTTATCATTCAACTGATAGTGCTTATTACCATTTGTAAAATTGGTTACTTGTGCACAGATTTCTTCCATTTACCCATTCCTGGAAACGTTATTGGGATACTCTTATTATTTATCCTGCTTCAAACAAATGTCATAAAGCTGGAATGGGTGGATTTCACAGCTAGCTTCTTTGTCAAGCATCTCGCTTTTTTCTTTATCCCGATTGCCGTTAGCTTAATGACATTAGGTGCTTTATTCTTCCGCTATGGATGGGCTTTAGCACTTGTTCTGGGCATCAGTCTAATCGTTGGTTTTATCGTCTCTGCATTAACTGTACAAAAGCTTGCACAGAAAGGAGAAGTCAAACAGCATGGAAACGTTCATCACCATCTATAGCATCAGCATCACCATTATTGCGTACATATTAGCAAGGAAAATATATATGAAATATCCATCACCTCTGACAACACCTGTTTTTTTATGTACGGTTGCTATCATATCAACCTTACTTATCAGCAACTTACATTTCGAAGACTACGTAGCAGCGAAAGACATCATCACATATTTTCTCGGCCCCGCAACAGTCGCTTTAGCTGTACCGCTTTATAAAAATCGTGCCATTATCGCAAAATATGCCATTCCAGCGATTAGTGGGATTATTCTTGGCTTGGCCGTCACTTTATGTATCGCGATTATCATCGCTAAACTATTCTCCTTCAGTTTAAACATGGTTCAAGCACTCGCTGTAAAATCCGTTACGGTCCCGATTGCCGTTGAGATTATGTCGTTATATGAAGGGGACGCAAATTTAGCGGCCGCCTTTGTACTTATAACAGGCATTCTTGGTACAATGATTGCTCCTTGGCTTATGGATAAACTCCATATCACAATGCCTTTTGCTCGTGGGATTGCATATGGAACAATTGCCCACGGTTTTGGTACCGCTCACGCCGCTCAGGAAAGTGAGTTCACTGGGGCAGTAGCCGGAGCAGCGATGGCGATGGCTGGTATTATAATCGCTTTCTGTTTCCCTGTGTTTTATTCTTTTTTATAAAGTGAAACTTGCATCAGTGGGGGCTTTAAGCGAGGGATACACATCGCCTATACAAACAGGTTCGAACCGCAGTGAGTCCGAACCTGTTTGTATAGGAAATTACGTCATACCAGCATTTAAAAGGCTATTTTGTCTGTTATAAATTTCTTTGAATACATTTTTGACTACGATTGATAAAAAATACGTTATCGGAGGCAAGGGAATACAGACCTTAAAATTTTTTAGTTCTAATCATATCAGTATTCATATTCATATTATTGTAAGTGCTGAAGATTGCCGATAAAAGTAATTTCAACATTGAGCAGAGTTCCCTTATTTTTGAAATTAGATTACAATTGATAACTTTGATAATCCTCTTTATTATCTTTTAAACTTAAGTAGATAAGATTAGAGCCCCGTGGCCGGGGGCGAAATAACAGTCAAAGTATTAATTTAATAAGGTTTACAAGTTCAATATGACAACCACGGGGTGTTGATACGACTACATTCAAATTTTTTACGGTTAAAAGAGGAGGGGGCCAATCTTCCCTTCTATTCCTTTTTTAGGTCTAGAGCATCCCTTAAGGCCTCCCCAAACAAGTTAAAAGCAATCACAACGATGAAGATCATCATCCCCGGGTACAACATCAATGAAGGATTATTTCTAAAAAATGGCTTACTATCATTGATCATCATTCCCCACTCTGCCTCCGGCGGCTGTATGCCCAGGCCTAGAAAGGATAGGCCTGAAATAGATAAAATAACTCCCCCTATGTCCATAAAGACTAATACAATAACTTGAGAGATAATAGTAGGTAAAATATGTTTGATGACTATAATGAGCCTTGGTGTCCCGCATATTTTAGCTGCTAAGACAAAGTTTTGCTTCTTTACACTAAGAACCATCCCTCGAATAACACGAGCATAAAAAACCCATTGGACGAGTATCATGGCCAAAATCAAATTACCAAGGCTCGGTCCTAAAACTCCGATTAAGGCTAAGGATAGAAGAAAGCTTGGGAATGCCATGAGAGTATCACATATTCTCATGAAGAAATAATCAACCTTACCGCCTCTAAAACCCGCATAAATACCAAGCGGAATACTTATCATCATCGTTAATCCCATGACAAGGAATGCTGTTCCCAATGAAGTCTGTGTTCCATAGATTAATCGAGACAATATACATCTCCCTAAATGATCAGTACCCAATGGAAACTGGGAGGAAGGCCCTTGCAGTTTCTGAGTAATATCAACAAAGTTCGGATCATTAGGAGCAAAAAAAGGAGCAAAAAGAGCCAATACCATCATGAATAAAATAATTATGCTGCTAATCATCATGAGCTTATGTGATAACAGCTTTCGTTTCACGTCTCGTAACACTCTTATTTCTCTCCTTCCCATCGTATACGGGGATCCAGGAAAGAATACATAATATCCACAAGAAGATTACAGACCACAAAAATCACGCTCATAAACAATACACACCCCTGAATCATTGGATAATCTTGATTTAGAATAGATGTGACAAATAATTGTCCCATGCCGGGCCAAGCAAAAATGGTTTCAACAATTACCGCTCCGCCTAGCATGTTCCCTAAACTCATGCCAAGTCCAGTTATCACAGGCAATAAGGACTTTTTTAAAACATGCCTGCTAACAATTAATCTTTGACGTAAGCCTCTTGCTCTAGCATACATAACAAATGGCTCATTCAAGTTTTCCAGCATACTAGCCCGCAGCAATCGCATATACGTACCTATATAACCAAAAGCAAGTGTTAAGGAGGGAAGCACTAGATGAGCCAAAGTTCCCCTCCCCAATACAGGAAATAAATCTAATTTTACAGATAATAAATAGATCAAAAGAAATCCAAACCAAAAGGAAGGCATAGAGACACTTACAAAGGCAACTATTCTACTAAACTGATCAACAAATTTCCCCTTGTAAATAGCCGAAATCATTCCTATAGGTAGACTAATAACAACAATAAAGATAAGCGAAGCACCTGTTAATTGAATCGTTGGAAATAAATGCAACAACATTTCGTCCCATACAGCATTTTTGGATACATAGGACATCCCTAAATCCAATTGCAACACTTTCCCCAACCATTCTAAATACTGGATATATAACGGCTCATTTAATCCAAGCTCAACTCGAAGGGCTGTTACGGCCTCATCCGTAGGTGGAATATTAGACATCCTTAAGTAGGCTACTGCTGGATCTCCAGGAATTAAATGAATCAGGATAAAAGTGATGAATGAGATTCCTAATAATATTGGAATTAAACTTGTGAGACGCTTAACAATAAACCAACCCATGTAGTACTCCTTAAGCTGTTTTTAATTATGCTCAATTTATTTAACATCAATTGAAGTTAAAGGCACCTCAACTTCTTGAGGTAAAAAATCTACCCCGCTAATATTTTTATGATACACGGCTACATTAGACTGATAAGATATTGGTAAGTAAACAGCTTGTTCATGCAAGGTCGTTAAAATATCTGTATATAACATTTTTCTCTCTTTTTCGTCTGTAGTTAATAATACTTCCTTAATTTTTTGATCTAGTTCCTTCTTTTTAGGTAATCCTAGTAAAGCAGTGTAATCTGGACTTCCATTTTCCGAATCTGTCGTAATAGCAGCTAAATAAGAATGCGGGTCAAACGGTACAGCCCATGTTGATGTAAATAATAAATCATACTTACCTTCAAATGCGGTTGTCCAAAAAGTATTACTTTCCTGACTAATCAATTTAATATCTATCCCTAGTTTTCTAAAATCACCTTGAACAAATTCTGCGATTGACTTTTGAATGTTGTCTGTACTATTAAATAGAAGTTCCAGTTGCAACTCTTTTCCGTCTTTTTCTCTAAATGGTTTTCCACCCACTTTTTTCCATCCGGCTTCATCCAATAACTGTTCTGCTTTTGCGGCATCATATTCATAAGGATCTACATTAATCTTTGTGTAATCCAAAACAGGTGGAAATAAAGTATCAGCCTTTTCTTCCATACCATAAAAAATATTATCGATAACAGCCTGTTTATTAAAAGCATGGTTGAGAGCTAACCGAACTTTACGATCTTTAGTAGCTTCGTTATTTGTGTTAAAAAGCAACGTTCTTGTAGCTGTAGGTTCTGACAATTTAGTTTCATATTTTCCAGAATTCTTCAAGAATTGGAATGAATCTTGGCTGATGACGCCGTTACCAAAAATAAAATCAAGTTCCTTTTTCTCAAAAGCTAATACTCTAGACTCGCCGTCCATAATAACTTTAACAACTACCTTATCTACTTTAGGTTTAGTACCCCAATACTGTTCGTTTCTTTCGAATACAGCAAACTCATTTTTCTTATATTCGCTCAATACCCATGGACCAGTGCCAATCGGCGACTTGAGTCCGTCCTTAAATGTATTTTGACTGTCAGGAAAAGCAGCTTCGCCCACAAATCTCAAAGGTCTGACATAAGTTAGTTCTTGAAGAGTTGGATAATACGAGTTATGTAAAGTAAGTTTAAATGTATATTCATCGACTACTTCTGTACTTTTAATTTGATTAATTAATTCCACCCATTCATGTTGTTTACGATTATCTAAAACCGTATCAAAGTTTTTCTTAACGATTTCAGCATTAAATGGCGAACCATCAGAAAATTGAACATCTTTTCTCAAATGGAATACATATTCTTTTCCATCTTTCGATATATCCCAGCTCTCTGCTAACCAAGGCTGAATTTCTCCACCTTCACCGTAATAAACAAGAGGTTCGTATACCATAGCCTGGGAAAAAAATTCATTTGGAAAATACGTGTGTGGATTTAAGTCACCGATATCTCCAGGCCAAGAAAAAGTAACAACTTTTGTTTTTTCTTTATCTGATGCATTTTCTTGATCTTTTGTTGTGTTGCTGCAACCAGCAACAAAGATTGTGAACATTACTAGTAGTCCAACAAATGAACGGAATAAATTAGACCTTTTTAAAAACATATTTTCTCACCTTCAATTACAAATTTTAATTATTCGATAAAATATAAACTACAAAAAAAGCATTCCCAACCAGAATTTATCAGGTCAGAAATGCCTATCGTTTAAGAACAAATTCGTCTTCATAGCACTCTAATACCTCCCCCATCTCCCGTAGGTTTAACAGCATTTCTAGAACGGGCAGGTCTTCTGACTTAGGTTCATCATCTCTATGCGCCTTCCCGGATATTATCCAGTGGCTCTTATACATAGGACTCCCCCTTACAGCGGCGGGACCGTGCCGGATTTTGCACCGGCTTCCCATTTAAGTATTCGCAATTAAACGAATACACCCATTCCAATACCATATGAAATTTTTCTTTATCTTCATAATGAAATATAAAGCTTATCTATCTTGAAAATGATTAAGTGAAAATCATTTGTAAACTATTATATTTTATTAGTTTCAACCTTAAGTAATTTTTGATAAATTCAGCCACTAACCCTATCTATAAACGAAATACAGTAAATAAGAAAGAAATTACACATGTTCTCTCAAAATGGAAATATTCACTTCATGGAAATGAAATCAAAAAAAGTTTACCTATCACAAATTATATTCGTTATTGCAAATTTTTGCTATATCAAATTATGATTCTGATGTTTTTCAGAATGAAACATTAACTATGATTTAGTTAATTCTATTGTGCTTCGATGCTCTTTAATAGAACCTTGAATAGTAAGATGAAGTTTTTTTATCAAATTCAAAATATCTTTGTACTTTTAGAAGAATAAAATCGCTTTGTTGAGTTTGAAATAAAGAATACATATTCTCTTTCTCTGGTAAAGGATATGTAATGAAGACTTGCATCTTCTCGCTGTTTAACAAGATTACGCACAAAATAACTAGTAAAAAACTTTTGATCACCCTAGATATTTTAGTCGTTTTTTTCAGAAGTAATGTCTAGACCGCCAAGCTATAGCACGGCAGGTAATAATAGTGTACAAAATAGAGTAGCGGAAATATTGGTGTTAAAGGAACAACTAGAAAAACTTGACACATATGTGAAGTGTGGTATAGTACTCCATAATCGAATACTATGTAATGCTGGTGCCAGATTGTTTAATCTGGCTTAAAAGGGAAACCGGTGAAAGTCCGGTACTGTCCCGCAACTGTAAATGGGAGCTACCTACAAAAAACCACTGTCGAAGGATGGGAAGGTGTAGTTTAGTGATGATCATAAGTCAGGAGACCTGCCAGTGATTTACAACATCGAAAAAACCTACGGAGGATAGGGAGATGTTAGAACGCTTGCATGACTTGTACAAATATGTACTTTTACATAGAATCGTTTTCACAGCTACTACCTTGTGTAGGAGCTGTTTTTTTATTGTATGGGGATGTGGAAAAATAGAGAGGAGAATCAATAATAGTGAAACAAAAAATTAAACAAGAGAAACTATACAAGTGTGCAAGTAGCAGGGGAAATAAGTGAGGAGCAGCCGTTGAATATAAAACCTATAAGTTTCAAAATGATCCAGCTCTATTTGCTATCGATGCTATTCTTTACAGCCAATTCCGTATTGACTGTAATTTTCCCTCTACAGGCAGAGCATTATGGCTTTAAGACCTCTGAAATTGGAATCATGATGGGGCTTTACATGTTTGTTTGTATGTTCTTACGCCCATTTGCTGGACAAATGATTGCTAAATACGGCGTTAAAAAAGTAATGTGGACATTACTCATTGTTCATGCACTAGCACTACTATTGTATGTTTGGTTAGAAGTGGATAGCTTGTACGCTGTTCGATCACTTCAAGGTGTAGTCACAGCCTTCTTCTCTATGTCGATGCAAATCGGGATTGCAGATATTTTACGAGATAAGGATCGTGGACAAGGGATGGCCATGTATTCACTTTCTACGGTGTTACCAGGATTGTACGGACCTGCACTAGCCCTGTATTTATGGGCGGATATGCAAGCCATTTATGTATTGGTCATCACTCTTGCACTGCTACCACTACTCCTACAATTTAGAACACCATTTGAAGAAACGAAAGCAGCGTCCAAGCCCGTTTCTCTTAAACTCGTAAAAGAAAGTTTTTTAAGCGCTCCAAATAAACAGAGCTTAATACAAGCATCAACTGTTATGCTCACTGGTGCATTCGTCTTTGGTGCGCTTAATACATTCTTACCGCTCTATTTAGTCACAGAAGAAATTGGAACCCCTGTTGCGTACTTGCTATTGCAATCGATGATCGTTGTCGCAAGTAGGTATCTCTTCAGGAAATATATTCCTTCTGATGGCAAGTGGCATACAAATTTTATACTTATCGTATTGAGTACTTCAATCATTGGCACATCCTTGTTATTGTTTGTTACTCAAGTGCCTTGGCTCTTATATGTTTCTGCTATTTTCAATGGATTAGTTTCTGCTATGTTATATCCAACATTGACCACTTATTTATCCTTTGCTATCCCAGAAAAATCGAAGTATGTATTACTCGGTGTTTTCCTCGCCTCTTATGATTTAGGTTTTGCACTAGGTGGCTTTATCATGGGATGGGTTATCCAGTGGTTCTCATATGAAGGACTCTTTATCGTATGCACAGTATTAATCGCTTTAATAATGCTTGTGCTCTTTATACAGAAACCGAAAGAATTATACAAACAGTTGTAACTTTGAAATAAAGTTTGATTAAAAATACTTCACAAACCCATATTTTGCGATAAATACAAAGAACCCATTTTAAACAAGTAGATCAAAATGGGTTCTACAGTTTTGACTGTTTACTTATCTTACAAATCAATTATAAAGGAGAAGTTGATATGAAACGCAATAAACGAAAAAAAGGACTAACCCTATTCTTTTTCATGATGCTAGCACTATCGATTTTTTTCGCTGGATGCTCAAATGATAACGAGAACAGCAAGGAAAAAGAAGAAGATAATATGCTCACAACTTCATGGCCACGCGACGTTGGAGAAATGAATCCGCACATTTACAATCCATCACAAATGTTCGCACAAACAATGGTGTATGAGCCCCTTATTAGCTACGGAGAAAACGGTGAATTGGTTCCTAAATTAGCAGAAAGTTGGGATATTTCTGAAGATGGTAAAAAATATACATTCCATATTCGTAAGAACGTCCAATTTTCAGATGGCTCTAATTTAGATGCAGCTATTATTAAACGCAACTTTGATTCATTACTAAAAAATATGAATGCAACAGGCGGACATACGTGGTTAGGCGTTATGACAAAGATTGATGAGTTCACAGTAGTGAACGAACACACGCTTGAAATGACATTAACAGAACCTTACTATGCAGCACTTCAAGAGCTGGCAGTTGCACGTCCTGTTCGTATTTTAGGTGCAGCTGGATTCCCAAAAGGTGACGACACATCAAAAGGTGTCAAAGAAGCTATTGGTACAGGCCCGTGGATTTTAGAAGAATATAAAGTCGATGAATATGCGATTTATAAACGCAACGACAATTACTGGGGTGAAGTACCAAACGTTGAAAAAATCAAAGTCAAAATCATTCCTGATGCTGAAACAAACGTATTGGCACTTGAAAAAGGTGAGCTTGATTTAATAGTTGGTGAAGGTGTCATGAGTATCGATACATTTAAGGAGTTAGAAGCTTCTGGTGAGTACGAAACGCAAGTATCTGCCCCCTATGCAACACGACAATTAATCATGAATACAACACGCGATACATTATCGGATATTCGCGTTCGTGAAGCGCTACATATGAGCTTTGATAAAGCAACTATGGTAGAAAGCGTAACATCTGGCTTAGAAGAAAAAGCAGACAATATTTTATCAACAAACTTCCCATATACAGCAGATATTGAACCTCAAGTTGTCGTATATGATCAAGAAAAAGCCGCGAAATTATTAGACGAGGCTGGCTGGACTTTAAGGGATGGGGCAACTGTTCGTGAAAAAGATGGCAAACCTCTTGAAATCGAATTAATGTACGATGCAGCGGAAACGTTGCAAAAAACAATTGCGGAAACATTGCAATCTGAATGGGCAGCAGTTGGTGTGAAGCTAAATATCGTATCAGAGGAATTACCAATGCAAGTTAAGCGCTTAAAAGCAAACGACTTTGATATCAACCTATTCAGCAACTACGGTTCACCTTATGACCCACATACGTTCGTGAACATTGTGGCAAATGATGGCTTCGGCTTTAATGTTGCGATTGCGTCTTATGAAAAAAAGGATGAATTGACACAACAAATCAATAATGTATTAGTCTCAACAGACGAAAAAGAGCGACAAGAGCTATACACACTGATTTTAACAACTTTACAAGATCAGCACTCTATTATTCCAATTTCATACATCAACAAAATTGCCGTGTACAAAAAAAATGTAACAGGTTTCAAATTTGCGGCAAACCGTGATGAAAATTCTTTTACAGGAATTGGATTAAAATAGATTGCGAGGAGGATTTTTGTGGGTTCCTACATTGTGAAACGAATTTTCGCAATTATTCCGATTTTCTTATTTGCGACATTCTTAACATTCGGGATGATTCAACTATCACCCGTCGATCCAGCTGAAGCTTATTTTGCAGCTTCAAATACACATCCTACTGAAGAAATGCTTGAACAAAAACGCCAGGAGTTAGGCTTAGACCAGTCTCTCCTGGTTCAATACGTTCAGACAGTAATAAATATTGTTCAGCTTGATTTTGGTGACTCTTATATTTCCAACAAACCTGTTTGGGATGAAGTCGTCATGAGAATTCCGGCAACTGTTCAATTAGCAGCACTTGGCTTTTTACTTACGATATGTATAAGTGTACCACTCGGTTTCTTAGCAGGTATTAAGAAAGATAGTCTAATTGATCATTTTAGCAGAATTCTATCATTTTTAGGTGCATCGATTCCTTCCTTTTGGCTCGGATATTTGCTCGTCCTTTTCTTCTCGGTCAAGCTTGATTTATTTCCGGTAGAAGGTACAGGTTCATGGCTTCATCTCGTGCTACCGGCAATCACACTTGCCTTTCCACTTATTGCACTTTATACAAGAATGTTACGTGCAAATGTGCTTGAAAACCTATATCAGCCATATGTTCTTTTTGCGAGAATGCGCGGCATTAATGAATACTGGATTATGACAAAGCATGTGCTTCGCATTGCCATTTCCCCAGTCATTACAGGACTTGGTATGAATTTAGGAATGTTTTTAACCGGTACTGTTATTGTTGAAATGGTCTTCTCGTGGCCTGGCTTCGGTCGTTATTTTGTCGATGCGATTTTCAACCGTGATATTCCGGTTATCCAATGTTACGTACTACTTGCAGCCAGCTTATTTTTAATCTGCAATTTAATCGTTGATCTGATTCAACTGTATGTCGATCCTCGAATTGTACAAAAAGGAGAGACAATGCAATGATGACTGTACGTCGATTTTTCCAGCAGCCGAAAATGATTTTGGTATGCATTATTATCATTTTTCTACTATTTTTAATTGCTATATTAGCCCCATGGCTCGCACCAAATAACCCAACGGTGGTTAATCTATCAATGAAATTACAAGCACCTTCGTTAGATTATCCGCTTGGAACCGATCATTTAGGGCGCTGTAATTTATCACGACTATTAATCGGCATGCGCATTTCGCTTGGGTTTGCGTCACTGATTTTCATTTCTTCACTTGTGATTGGCTTAGTAATTGGAACAATTGCTGGATATATTGGTGGGTGGTTTGACTATACGTTAATGCGTATTTGTGATACGGTTATGGCATTTCCGAATTTGCTACTTGTGATTGGGCTTGTCGGTATGTTTGGCCCCGGCTTAACCCAGGTCGTGACTGCACTCATTTTAGTACAATGGGTTTATTATGCACGGATTTTTAGAGGGATGGTCATTAACTTGAAGGCAGAAAATTATATCACCGCTGCACAAATTAGTGGTTCATCATCATGGAAGATTATGAAAAAGCATATCGTGCCAAATGTTTTGCCACCGCTTGTCGTGATGGGCACACTAGAAATGGGATGGGCAATCATGAACATTTCATCAGTGTCCTTTCTTGGACTTGGAGTACAAGCACCAACACCTGAATGGGGTGCGATGATTTTAGAAGGCAAATCCTTTGTTCGTTCAAACCCTGAATTAATGCTCTACCCTGGTTTATGTATTATGCTAGTTGTAATTGTCTTTAATTTACTTGGAGAATCCTTATCAGAGCACCTTGGTGTAAAGCGTCGATTTTAAAAGGAGTGAACTAGATGCCGGCAGCAAAACCTGTATTAGAAGTAAATCAATTAAGTGTGCGAACTAAAACAAAAACGCTCATTCATCCGCTTGAATTTACACTTCAGAAAGGTGAAATCCTTGGGCTTGTCGGTGAAAGTGGTAGTGGTAAAACCCTAACAAGTATGGCGATTTTTCAGTTGTTACATAAAGAAAGTATGGTTATTGATGGCAGCATTCGCTTAAATGGACAGGAGTTAAATGGCTTACCCGAAAAACGAATGAAAGCGATTCGCGGGAAGGACATTGCTTTTATCATGCAGAACCCGATGAATGCATTTACACCTGTTTATACTATTGGCAATCAATTTGTCGAAACGATTCGTGCGCATATAGCATGTAGCAAGAAAGAAGCCTTAGAATTAGCAACAGAAGCACTTGCAAATGTGAATTTACCAAATCCTAAAACATTATTATCACTCTATCCGTTTCAGCTAAGTGGTGGGATGCTTCAACGCGTGATGATTGCATTTGCGGCTTGTTTGCATCCGAAGGTTATTATTGCTGACGAGCCAACTACTGCACTCGATGTACATAATCAACTTCAGGTACTTCGTCATTTAGAGCATATTCGCGCGACATATGGGACATCAATTCTACTCATTTCACATGATTTATCCGTTATCTCAGAAATGGCTGATTACGTCGCGGTTATGCAGAATGGTCATCTTGTAGAGCAAGCAAATGTATTTGATTTATTCGATTCACCACAGCATGCATATACAAAGCAATTGCTTGATGCACGCCCTACTTTACACATGAACCCATCTACAAGGGAGGTTTCATATGAGTCTTCTTGACGTAAAACAAATTTCTCACACTTATAAGACGAATTCAATGTTTAAGCCCCGTCATAAACGTACTGTATTAAACGATATTTCATTCTCAATTGACGAAGGCAGTTGCTTTGCAATGCTTGGTTCAAGCGGCGCTGGGAAAAGTACGATTGGGAAAATTATGCTTGGTATAGAAAAACCAACACAAGGATCTGTACAATTTATGGGATATGACCTTTATACAATTGATAAAAAATTAAAGCACCAGTTACGCCGCGATTTACAGGTTGTGTTTCAAGATTCGTATTCATCAGTGAATCCGCGCATGACAGCCGAACAGATTATTGCGGAGCCACTCAGAAATTATGAGAAGCTTTCTGCTACGGAACAAAAACGCTCAATTATAGAACTACTTGAACACGTTGGTCTAAACAAAAGGGATTTAATGAAATACCCACATGAATTCAGCGGCGGTCAGCTCCAGCGAATTAACATTGCACGTGCGCTGTCTCTAAAACCGAAGTTAATCGTATTAGATGAGCCAGTGAGCAGCCTGGATATGGTCAATCAAACGCTCATTTTAGAGCTTTTAAATAACCTAAAAAAGGAACTCGGTTTGACCTATTTCTTTATTACACATGATATTAAAGCCGCGCATATGCTAGCGGATCAGCTCGGTATTTTAGAAAAAGGACAACTTGTGGAAGTCTTTAATAATCCTAGTGAGTTTTTTACTTCTGTTCACCCCGTTGTTCATCAATTACGCAGTGCAATATTAGCCGAGCATCCAAGTAGTCGCACAATCCGTAGCAACAAACGTCCATAAGAGAGGTACGCCTTCTACATTGTTGAAAACAACTTTAACAACGAAAGATCTATGCATCGGTCTTTCGTTGTTTTTATATAGAATAGATTTTATTTTATGTAGCTTTCAATGTTTAGATTAATTTTAAAGTATAGAAAAATCGGGGTTCATCTTGGTTGAGAAGCTGAGTATGAAGCTAGACCTTACAGGTAAAGAAAATGGCCTTGAATTTGCTGATTTACTCTTAAATTTATTGAAGAAAATTATGAAAGTACGTCATTCGATTAACAGTGGCAAATTTAATTACCACATATACACAAATAGATTAAAGTATAATATTGCCTAAAGTATATTGAAGCATATCATTGCCCATTCGGCAAGATTATGGTTCAAGTCACATATGCACAATCACTCCTTAATATTGTTGGAAGCTGGTGTAGCCATTAAAGAAGTACAGAATCGATTAGGGCATACTGATGTACAAACCACAATGAATATCTATGCACACATTACAAAAAAGCAAAGGCTATGCAAAAATTTGAAAAGCACCTCAATATTTGACTACGGATATGACTACGGTTGAATACGATTCAATGAAGTTAATTGAAATAGCCCAAAAGAAAAAACCCTTGATTTTCAAGGGTTTTAACAATATTTGATATCCAATGATATCTATATATCGAGACGCCGTGGCCCGAACCTGTTACTTGGTTATTTTTGCAACTCTTTATATAAATTCCGCAACACATACGTCTTATACAGCTCTAGCTTTCGACGCTCTACCGGATGATGCTTAATCCCCATCTTCTTTAATTCCGCAATAAACCAACCTTTTGAATATTGATAAGCCATTTCTATTCCTCCTCTAGCATTTAGAACAACATATGCTAGAGAAACTAGATACATGCTTATTTTTTCATTAAATCTAGTAATAATTGATACATTTCGGGTCCTGTTTTAAATGGGCGCTTCTGTTCCATCTTCGCGCGATACGTCGAAGACTCCTTCAATAAATGATCAAGCGTTGACTCAAATTGTTCAAAACTCAAGTTTTCCTCTTGAATCACTTGACAAAATCCTTGTTTTTCAAAGCTCGCCGCATTTAAAATTTGATCGCCGCGAGAAGCATTTGCACTTAGTGGAATCAGCAGCATCGGTTTTTGTAAGCCAAGAAACTCAAAAATCGAATTAGATCCTGCACGTGAAACAACGACATCTGCTGCTGCTAATAAGTCGAATAGCTCCTCGTGCACATATTCAAACGGAGCATATCCTGGCTGCTTCAATGACTCCTCGACATTTCCTTTGCCGCAAATGTGAATGATTTGGTAATGGCGAAGCAACTCCTCAAGATGCTTTGTAATCAAATGATTAATGCGGACAGCACCTAAGCTCCCGCCCATAATGAGCAAGACTGGCTTATTACTAGTAAAACCACAAAAGCGCTTTCCTTTTTCTCCATTTCCCGCAAAAATACCATCGCGCAATACAGCGCCGATATATAACGCTTTTTCTTTCGGCAAATGGGCATTAGACTCTTCAAACGTTGTAAAAATTCTTGAAGCAAATGGCATCGCGATTTTATTCGCTAAACCTGGTGTGTAATCGGATTCATGAATAAAAATCGGAATTTTAAGCATTTTAGCTGCAAGCACAACTGGAACAGACACAAACCCCCCTTTAGAGAAAATAAAATCTGGTCGTGTTTTCTTTAAAATTCGACGTGCATCAAAGATTCCTTTAATTACACGAAATGGGTCTTTTAAATTTTCAACCGATAAATATCTGCGCAGTTTTCCAACAGATACCGTTTCATAACGAATATTAGGGAATTCTTTTTCAATAATCGTTTTTTCAATCCCTTTTTCAGAGCCAATATACGTAATATCCCAATCATTTTTAATAAATTCAGGAATAATTGCTGTATTTACAGATACATGTCCAGCCGAACCTCCGCCGGTAAACACGATTTTTTTTGTCAATGTTTTCACCTTCCAACCAAAAGAACTTACCTTCCATAATACCACACCTGAACCATTCACCAACTAAAAAGAAAAATCAAATTCTTTTCATTTCCATGACAGACGTATGATATAATTTTTCCATTGTGGAAAATTTGAACTAGAGGTACATCAATGAATCAAACATTTAATAAAACAGCAAAAGTTCGCCAATTATTTCACCTATTAATCCCAATTCTTATTACTCAGCTTGGATTATATGCAATGACTTTTTTTGACATTATGATGTCTGGACAATATCATACCGTAGATGTTGCGGGTGTCTCTATCGGAAGTTCTTTATGGACACCGGTTTATATGGGTTTAGGGGGCGTGCTAATTGCGTTGACCCCTGTTGTTTCACAATTGGTCGGCTCTAAACGAACAAACTCTGTTCCCTTTTCTGTTATACAAGCCCTTTATTTATCCGTGGCTATTGCATTATCGGTTTTAACTGTCGGTACATTTACGGTTAATCCCATTTTAAATATGATGGATTTAGAGGCAAATGTTCATCAAATTGCTCATGACTATCTTGTGGCACTTTCATTTGGAATCATTCCCTTGTTTATTTATGATACATTGCGCGCTTTCATTGATGCACTTGGAAAAACAAGAGTATCGATGCTTATTACACTCGGAGCCCTACCAATTAATATTTTATTAAATTATATGCTTATTTACGGGAAATTGGGACTTCCGGAATTAGGAGGTGTTGGTTCTGGATACGCAACTGCGGTTACGTATTGGATCATAGCTATTATGGCCATTATCGTCGTCATACGCATTCATCCATTTGCCGTCTATAACGTATTTCAAAAGTTTTACCGTATTTCATGGAAAGAATGGAGCTCATTCTTAAAGATTGGAATTCCGATTGGTCTCGCTGTATTTTTTGAAACAAGCATTTTTTCTGCTGTAACCTTACTGATGAGTGAATATGATACCGTGACCATTGCCTCTCATCAAATCGCTATGAATTTTGCATCACTGTTATATATGATACCATTAAGTATTTCAATGGCTTTAACGATTGTTATTGGCTTTGAAGTAGGCGCAAAACGCTTGAAAGATGCTCGTGAATATAGTCTTATCGGAATTACGATGGCTTTATCTATGGCTTTACTTTGTGCAACCGCGCTGTTCTTTTTCCGAGAATTGGTTGCTTCTATTTATACACAAGATCAAACCGTTATAACGCTTACGACTCACTTCTTACTATATGCAATGTTCTTCCAAATATCAGATGCTCTTCAAGCTCCAATTCAAGGGATTTTACGAGGATACAAAGATGTCACCATTACCTTCTTCATGTCCCTTCTCTCTTATTGGATACTTGGATTACCGATTGGTTACACACTCGCTAACTTTTTCGATATGGGACCTGATGGTTACTGGATTGGATTAATTGCGGGATTAGCGATTGGGGCAATTGGTCTCGCTACAAGACTAAGGTTCATTCAACGAACCAATGTCCTTCAAGAAGCTTCCTAAAAATAACCTCTTCTTCAAGCAATAGATCAGAATCATTGCTTGAAGAAGAGGTATTTTTAACATAGTCAAATCTATAAACGATGAACCTTCCGCCCATCTTGTGCATAACATATTTTGCATAAGTAACTATTTTACTGACGAAAAGAGGAATTCAATATGTTTCCCTTCAGCAGCCTTTTCTCATCTTCCAAAAATCAAAACAGCTTCTTAAAAAACTTGCAACAAAACGATGTTCAATCCTTTATCGAGAAGGTTTTCACAGAAGTGATGCCCAACAATATGCAAGACGTGATGAATCAAGGAACTGTTAAAGCAAAAGAGAGCGGAACCCGCACAGCAGAAAATCCACTCCAAGCAAATGTACTAGAAACCCATTCATTTATCTATATTCGAATTCCAGTTCAAGATGAAAGCTGGCTTAAACAAATGAAAATTTACCATACTTCCAACCAATCGATGATCCATGATATCCCAAACGAAGGAGATAAGCATAACATCCCCTTACCGGCTCTTGTCCGAAAAAAAGGAACATCGGTTCAATATAAAGACAATATATTAGAAATCCGATTTCAAAAGCATTCCGATTTGAACTACTCGGAAATAGATATCTCAGAACTATAACAAACCCCCAAACTATCAAACAGTTTGGGGGTCTCTATTCTTATAATCTAGCAATCTTATTTTCCAATAAACATTTGTGTCCAGTAGTTCCCTGAAGCTACATAACCTACTCCAATATGAGTAAAGCTTGAATTCATAATATTTTCACGGTGTCCTTGGCTATTCATCCAAGCTTGTACAACTTGCTCAGGTGTTGTTTGACCTTGGGCAATGTTTTCACCCGCTGATTTATAGCTAATACCAAATGATTTCATCATATCAAATGGTGAGCCGTACGTTGGGCTATTATGATCAAAGTAGTTTTTATCTTTCATATCTTGAGATTTAGCACGAGCAACTTTGCTTAACTCTGTATCTAATGTAAGTGGAGCTAACCCTTGTTTTGCACGTTCAGCGTTTGTTAATTCTACTACTTTCTTTTCAAAAGCACTTACTGAAGTATTTGTTTCAGCTGCTGTTGGTTTGTTTGTGTCAGCAGTAGCATTATTGTTTGTTGTTGGCTGTTGTGTTGTTGGTTTTTGTACTTGTTGTTGTGTTGGTGCTTGTTGTTTTGCTTGTGTTGGCTGTTGCGCTTGTTGTGTTGGTGTTGATTGTTTTACTGGTGCTTGAATTACGTTTCCTTGTACTTTAATACCATACTTAGCAAAGTATTGTTGAATGAACTTTTGTGCATCTTCCTGTGATGTTACTTTATATGTGAACTGTTTAGTAGGTTGGCAATTTACTTGTGCTGCTTCTGCTTGATTGAATCCAGCTCCTGAGAACATGACTGCTGCTGCGGCTACTGTTGATAGAATTAATTTCTTTTTCATTTGTATTTCCTCCTAGTCAATCTGTTGTTTGGCTTTCTGGAATCATCATATCATGGCTTTTTTGTAACAATACGACCAGCCATTTCCAAAAGATTAACAGATCAAAAGGAAAGAGCATTAAATGATTTCTCTCCTGCTCTTAAACGATGCAACCCCTTCGTAATACTACCATTTAAATGTTTTTTTCATTTTTATTCTCTCGTTCTCTATTTCTCTGTCAATGGTAGTTTTTCTCTTCTTATTCCATAACCTTCTAAAAAATCAATATTGACACTTTTCTATTCCCCTGCTTTTTGTAACATTCTTTACTATAATGTTACAAAGTTACGAGAAAAATTACTATTTTACAATTACCGTAACAAAAAAGATCTAGTATTATACCAGACCCTTTACTTTATTCTTCTCTTATTTAATTCTTTGCTCCAATTACAAATTCTCGTTTTGGCATTGTATGCAAGTTTCGTGCGGTTACATGGGCATATACATAATATGTTCCTTCTTCTTTAAATGTTTTTTCAAGCTTATACACGCCATCTTGACTATGCTTGACAGGAATCGTTTCACTTTCCTCCTCGTCTTCACGCCAAATTTCAAAGCTTACCTCGTCGGCATCTGTAACGATTTCATCTCCATACGTTACTTTTGCTTGAAAGATAACCGTTTCATTCACTTTTGCTAGTTCAGGAGTTATCTCTAATTCTACATGTAACATCTTTGGAAGCTGCTCCTCTTCTTCCTTGCCGCATCCAACTAAGACAATAAGAACAGTTAAAAATAAAACGATTATTTTTCTCATTCGTCATGCCCCCTGCTTTAGTCTACAACCACTCACTTTGAATCATTGGAAATGTTACATACACTTTCGTGCCAACAGCCTCTTCACTTTCTATCTTTAGTTCACCTTTTTGTAATTCTACTAGTTTCTTAACGATAGCTAATCCTAACCCCGAACCACCGTCTGAACGACTTCTTGCTTTATTCACACGATAAAAACGATTCGTGATATAAGGAAGATCTTGTTGTGGAATACCTCTACCTGTATCAGCAATGCTTAATTCACATGTTTCTTTATTCTGCTTTAATATAATAGAAATAACTCCACCTGCATTCGTGTAGTGAATTGCATTATCCAATACATTCTGAAGAATTTGTTCAAGTTTGCGCTCTTCACCCATAATAATAGGATCTGGATCTAACTCCATCTGTAACTGTAGCTGCTTGTCTTGAATCACTTGTTCATATTTTTCGACAAAGTCCTCTATAAACTGGGCAAAGGCAATCGGGGATTCCTGTAGCACAACTTGCTTACGATCCATTTTCGTTAACTCCATTAAATCACCAACGAGATGCTGCATCCTCAATGTTTCCCTCGAAATAAGCTGAAGATATTTTCTTTCTTCCTCTTTATCCTTAATGACACCATCAAGAATGGCTTGTGTATAGCCTTTTATATAACTTAGTGGGGTTCGCAGTTCATGTGATACATTTTCAAGAAACTCTCTTTTTCTTTCTTCTTCTAAATGAATCGATTGGGCCATTTTATTAAAAGCATATCCAAGCTGACCTACTTCATCATCACTTGTAACTCGAACTTGTATCGAATAATCACCGTTAGATACTTGATGTGCCGCTGCTTCCATATCACGAATCGGGTGAATCAACTTCTTTAACCATTTTGTTGTCAGCAGCATAACAATGAGCATAAATAAAATCGCAGTCACAATCCATTTTACTGCAAACTCATGAATTAAATCGGTAATCGAGTTAACAGGAATATACGTATAAATAATTCCTTCTAATCGGTCTCCATCGGTTAGCGGAATAATGGCCGCTACTATATTTTTTTCAAATCGTTCTTCATACCCTTCTTTTTCAATCGGCTTTCCTTCAAGAAGCATTTGTCGCTCTTCTTCAGAAATCAATGTATTATAATCAATATCAAACGGCAAACACGCACTCAATTCTCGGGGATTATTCACAACGAATGTTTCACTTTCATTTTTGCTATTAAACCATTCAATGTTTCGCTTATACTCTTCCGTAATCTTACCTCCTGCATAATCAGCAGCGAGTAAAGAAGCTTCATAAATAAGGTCACTCTTTACCTTCTCAACATATAAATTTTTATAATAATATTGTGATAGAGAATACGCAAAGACAACAGATAGAATAACGGCACTCATAATGGTGAACCAGAGCTTAAATGACAAAGATCTGATTTTACGCAAAATGCTCATCTCCCATTTTATAACCAATTCCCCATACCGTTTGAATATAATCCGCTTCCTTTAACTTCATTCTTAATGTTTTAATATGAGTGTCCACCGTTCGTAAAGAACCACCATAGCTCCCGCCCCATACATGCTCTAGTAATTGCTCCCGACTGAGTGCTTGATTTTTATGCCGCATTAAAAAAAGCAACAAGTCAAATTCCTTTAAGGTCACATTAATCAGTTGGCCGTTAATTGTCACTGTTCTTGCTTTCTGATTCACTTCAATTTTCCCAATCATCACCACATCTTGCTCCGTATATAACGGTGCTTTCTTGCCTGTTCTTCTTAACACTGCTTCTACTCTAGCCATTAATTCACCTGGATTAAATGGTTTAACAACATAATCATCTCCTCCAAGCTTGAGTCCTTTCACTTTATCCCATTCTTCTCCTTTAGCACTAACAAAAATAATCGGTACATCTGATTTCCGTCGAATCTCTTCACAAACTAAAAAGCCATCTCTTTGCGGCATCATTATATCTAATAAGATTAAATCTACTGTTGTGTGTTCTAAACAGCGAATGGTCTCTTCTCCATCTTGTGCTTGAAGGCAGTGATATCCAGAATTGAGTAAATACATTTCTATCAAGGTTCGCATATCTTCTTCATCATCAACGACCAAAACGGTATAATCACTCATGCACATCTACTCCCTGCTAATCATTTGAAACGGACCTTTGCCCACCTTAATTGTTTGTTTTACCTTCATAGACTTTGAATCCATCACATAGAGCTCATCGTTATCATATCCCGCAATCAATATATCATCATGAACAGTCATCATCTCAAATGGATTGACCCCAACTGTCGTACTCTTCACAACTTTATACGTTTCATCTACTTTGTAAAGAGCGTTTGAACCATGACTTAAAATGAAAATACCAGCCGCATTCTCCATAATATTAATGGGCATTATCGGCGTATTTAACGTTCGTTTTAATTCTCCTGTTTCCGTTGAATAAACACGGACATTTTCCTCCATATTCGCTCCTGCCCCATGACCGCCAATCCAAATCTCTTGCTGCTCTTCTCTTAATAAAGCACCTGTAGAAGATGCTTGAATGACAAAGTCTCTTTCTACTTTTCTTGTATATAAATTAATAACTGACAATTTTGTTTCACCAAAATTAATTACATATAATTGCTGATGATCTTGAAGGAGCGTCATCGGACTTTTCCCCACTTTAATTTGATCTTCTATTCGTCCCTCTTCATTATAGAAAGAAACATTGTTTAAAGATTGATTCACCGCAACGATACTCTTTCCATCCTGAAGCAGTTTCATATTAACGATACCTTTTTTCGCTTCCCAGCTATCGATTTGTTTTCCTTTCTCTAATGAAAAAACTTCAATCGAATCCATATCTTTTCCATAAAGCAGCAACGTATCTCCATCTTCGAGCAGCAGTCCGCCCATAAAAGGGACACTGAGATCCCAATCGGCTAGATGTTTATACTGTTCATCTAAAAAAGTAAGACTCGTATCTTTAATATTTACCGTTGCAATAAAAGGTTGATCGTGCTCAATCTTCGGATAAGTCACACTGTTACACCCAGTGAGCAGTAAGGCAGCAAATAAAAGAAAAAGTACTTGCTTCATTTTATCAGCTCCTTTATAACAGTGGGGTTTTCTTCATCCCCACTGATGATTATTAAACTAATACGAGCACTTGTCCCTCTCATCTATCTTCTTCATTTCCTCATACTCTTGAGGTAAGGTTGTTGACTTGCTATTAAATGTGGAACAAAACGATGATTACGCTACATTGTACCGATAAGTTGTGAAAAAAGTGTGAAGTTAATAACTCATCCTGTCTACATTCATTCTCTTTCAATTATATCATCTCTTTTCTCTATCAATACGTGCGGTATATTCAACATAATGAGAGGAAATACTACAATCAAAAAGGAGTGGATGTGCATGTCTCAAGTTTATTGTTGCCCAAATTGCCGTACTAATAAATCACGATTTAATCTTATTCAACAAGTAGCTACGCCGGTTAAAAAAGATCCACGTTCTGGTGAAATTGTTGCCCAATACTCAAATGACACCATCGAACCTTTTCATCTTGCCTATAATGGTCCTGACGTACGCGTTCAATGTGCTGCCTGCGGCTTAATTGAAGATGAAAAAACATTTGCTGCATTTGGTCAGCGCAGTCAGTAACTTCAAACGAGGCTACCCAAGGGCAGCCTCAAAAAATCATCTGAACTTTATTATTGTTTAATTCTTCGCTTTTCTTTCTAACTCCTTCAACTCAGAAATAAGCTGCTCTTTCTGCACATTTTCACCGATAATCACGATATTAAGCGGCATCTTCATCATTTCATTCATTAACATGGGCATGCCATACGAATATTGAAATAAGTATGGATACTGCGAATGAGTAAAAGCTACGTATCCTTTCATACGATAAACGGTATCAGGAAGGCTTCTCATCCACTCTTCAAAGTCCGTTTGCTTAATAGCTCCTTCAAACGAATAAACGATAGCGCTTAAATGTAAATGGTGATTCACATCAAGTTCTTGATGTGGATGGCTTTGTTTTCTTTTTAACTGCTGAAGCGAAGCAATGGACACTTCCGCTTGCTCCGTTAATAAGCATACTGCATCCCCATTGAGAGCTTGAATCGAATACAGAAGCTGAGCTGCCTCCATTTCAGTCACTAAATCTTTTTTATTCAGCAAAATAAAATCCGCATGATGAATTTGCTCTACTAACAGTTGACGCAGTTGTGGGGACAACTGCTCGCGATCTCGCCATCTTAATAAATCTACTACTGTAATGATGCCTTTATAAGCGAGTTTCTCAGCAAAAAGCGGAGACATAATCGCATCTAATACTTCAACCGGATGAGCTGCACCTGTTGTTTCAATATAAACTGCTTCCAGCTCATTTTCTGTTAATAATTCATGAAGCTGCACTTCCAATTTATCTTGAATCGTACAGCAAATACAGCCGCCAAATAGCTCTTTTAATGGAACATCATCGTCAATGAGTCCACTATCCACCGACACACTGCCAAGCTCATTCAACAATACAGCTACTTTTCGACCTGCTTCATTTTCTTGCTTTAAAATATTTCGTAATAATGTCGTTTTCCCGCTTCCAAGAAAACCACCTAATATGTATACTTCTGTCTCTTTCATTGTACTCTGCTCCTTATCTTTCACAAAAATAAACTTTATCGTACAAAGTGTATCATATTTCCACCAAAGTGCTAGCAGCATAGTCTATTGTATTCTTATGATAAATATTGTAAATAAAACCAAAATGCGATATATTGGTTTTATGAAAAATGATACTTTTAAACCAATTAAACGACTGTCCTTTCGTGATGAAGTATATTTTGCGTTAAAAAGAGCGATTACCTTGCTTGAACTGCAACCTGAGCAGCGTCTCAATGACAAAGAATTAGCAGAGGAATTTGGAATTAGCCGGACCCCCGTTCGCGAAGCCCTTAAACGGCTAGAGGACGAAGGGCTGGTAGAATCTATTCCTGGGTCTTCAACTCGGGTCGCTTCATTAAACATAGAGGAGGCAAAACATGGCGTAACGGTAATAGCAGCGCTACACGCTTTAGCTGCGCGTTTAGCGGTTCCATTATTGAAAGAATCAGATATTGATGAATTAGAGTATACGAATAAAACATTGCTACAATTCGCACAGAAAAAAGATATTATTCAAGCAATCGAAGCAGATGAATTATTTCATAATGTATTTTTAGATGTTGCTGGCAATCCAGAAATCATTCGAGCGCTCGAACCGATTGTTCCAAAAATCCAACGTTTAGAAATCGCACAATTTAATTCTGAAAAAAGTATTCAATCATTCGAACAGCATCAAAAAATTATTGAAGCTTGTCGCCAAAAAGATAGCGAGACGGCCGCTAGTCTTGTGGAGGAAAACTGGTTAAGTCTTCGAATATTACTACATCCACAGGAAGATTGAGGTGTCCGATGCGTCCAATTATATTAGGTATTTGTGCAGCATTCTTTTTTTCCGTGACGTTTATTTTAAATCGAGCAATGGAGTTATCGGGGGGAAGTTGGATTTGGAGTGCTTCACTACGATATTTTTTCATGGTTCCCTTTTTATTAGCAATTGTCATCGCTAGAAAAAACATACGCCCCCTCTTTCAAAATATGAAAGAACATTGGGGGCAGTGGATTTTATGGTCCTCTATCGGGTTTGGGTTATTTTATGCACCAATTTGCTTTGCTGCAGCATTCGCACCAGGATGGCTAACTGCAAGCACATGGCAAATTACGATTATTTCTGGTTCCTTGCTAGCACCACTTTTCTTTTTAACAGTTACAACACCGAATGGTTCCAAAAAAGTAAGAGGAAAAATACCGGTTCGTGGACTATTGATGTCGCTTATTATTTTACTCGGTATTGCTCTTATGCAGCTTGAACACGCGAGCTCTATTTCGTTAAAACACGTATTATTAGGAATCATTCCTGTCATTATTGCTTCCTTTGCCTACCCACTAGGAAATCGAAAAATGATGGATCTTTGTATGGGACGTTTAGATGCCTATCAACGAGTATTAGGCATGACATTGGCAAGTCTGCCTTTTTGGTTTATCCTTTCTCTTTATGGGCTGTTTACAGTAGGCGTACCTAGTATTGAACAAACGACTCAATCTTTGCTCGTTGCCATCTCTTCCGGCGTATTAGCGACGGTACTGTTCTTTCAAGCGACCGATTTAGTCAGAGGGAATATGCAAAAACTAGCTGCTGTTGAAGCGACTCAATCGCTTGAAGTTTTGTTCACTGTTGTTGGAGAGGTCCTATTACTATCAACGGTCTTCCCTTCCCTTTTATCATGGACTGGTATGTTCATCATTGTTATGGGCATGATTCTCCATAGCTATGTATCACATTATAAAACAACGAAACTTACAAACAATCAATTCGCGAAATCATAAGGCAAATCGATGAAATGCTCTATAGATTAAAGTAGAAAGGGGCACCCATTTTTGGAGTGCCCCCTCCTCTATTAAGCTTGTTGCTCACAATAAGAAAATTAGGTATATATCTTTTATTGTTTAATGGTAAATAACTTTAGCGCTTCAATTCGTTTCACGGCTTCTTGAAGTCTTTCTTCAGAAGTAAGTAACCCGACTCTGACATAGCCTTCACCAAATTGACCAAAGCCATTTCCTGGTGCAACGGCAACGTGAGCTTCATTTAATAAATAATCTGCAAAGCTCTCCGAAGTGAACCCTTCTGGAACTTTAAGCCAAGCAAAAAACGAAGCTTTCGGTGCCGTTACGTTCCAACCGATTGAACGTAGCCCATCGATAAACACACGACGGCGCCCTTCATATGTTGCCACCAATTCACGGACGCAATCTTGTGACTCAAGTAATGCTGTTGCAGCCGCTTCCTGAACAGCAGGGAATAAACTTACATATAGATGATCTTGAAGCAGTTCCAGTGCTTGAATCACACTTTTATTCCCAACAGCAAAGCCTACTCGCCAGCCTGCCATATTATATGTTTTAGACAGAGTATATACTTCAATCCCGATATCTTTTGCCCCTTCTGTTTGTAAAAAACTGCGCGGCTTTTCTCCATCGAAACCAATCGCTCCATAAGCAAAATCGTGCACAACACACATCGAATGTTCTTTCGCAACTGCAACCGTCTGCTCAAAAAATTCAGCCGTAGCACTTGCACCTGTTGGATTATTCGGATAATTAAGGAACATCATTTTCGCTTGTTGAACAATTTCACGGTCTAAGCTTGCGTAATCAGGTAAAAAGTCATTTTCCTCCAATAATGGCATAAATGCTGTTTTCACTTTCGCTAATGCAACACCTGATAAATAGTCTGGATATCCCGGGTCTGGAACGAGTACCGTGTCACCTGGGTTTAATAAGCATTGTGGAAGCTCTACTAACCCTGCTTTTCCGCCGAACAAAATTGCAACTTCTGTATCAGGGTCTAACACTACTCCATGCTCTCTTTCATAATAAGCACAAGCCGCTTCCTTCAAATATTGATGACCGCGAAACGGAGAATATTTATGATTCAACGGTTTCTCTGCAGCTATTTGTAAACTTTTCACTATATGTTCTGGCGTTGGCTGATCTGGATTTCCCTGTCCTAAATTAATGACATCATGTCCCTGCGCTTGAATGCTATTAACTTTCGCAACAAGCGAGGCAAAAAATTGTTTCGGTAATGTTTTTAATAATTCGGATTGTTCAAATTGAAACATTCGTGCACCTTCTCTGAAATTTCTTGAAATTATAATCAAAAATGATATATGTTTATGATAATGTTGTAAAGAACTTTTTCAAACTGTGGAGGTATAAATTATGAACTGGAACATTGCCTGTATTCAAATGGATATTGCTTTTGGAAAACCGGAAACAAACTATACAGCAGCAGAACAACTTATTGAGCAGGCTGTTCAATCGAAGCCGGATGTCCTCATTTTACCAGAGCTATGGACTACCGGATATGATTTAACACGCTTAGAAGAAATCGCCGACGTGGAAGCAAAAGAAACGATTTCATTTTTACAAAAAATCGCCAAGAAATATCACGTACATCTCGTTGGAGGATCCATCGCAAAAAAAACAAACGACGGCATTTATAACACAATGCTTATGATTAATAATAAAGGAGAATTCGTCAAAGATTACGATAAACTTCACTTATTTCAATTGATGGATGAACATCATTTCCTGCAACCTGGTGAAAGGGATGGTTTATTTACATTTGATGACAAACTGTGTGCCGGCTTCATTTGCTACGATATCCGCTTCCCTGAATGGCTTCGTGCACATACTACAAAAGGAGCAGAAGTATTGTTTGTGTCAGCAGAATGGCCGAAACCTCGATTAGATCACTGGCGTGCGCTGTTAATTAGCCGTGCAATTGAAAATCAAGCGTATGTGGTAGCCGTTAATCGAACAGGTTCAGATCCGAATAACATATTTGCCGGACATTCATTAATCATTGATCCATGGGGTGAGATTATTAATGAAGCAGGTGAAGGGGTCGAAATCTTAACAGGAACTATTGATTTTACTAAAGTACGAGAAGTGCGTAATAAAATTCCTGTGTTTGCCGACCGACGTCCGGAATTTTATTAATTTTTTATATTGACAATGTTTTAGGAATATTGTTATTATTTTTCCAAGCTAACTATAATTTATTAAAAATGAAAAATATACGTTCTCTTATCAAGAGCAGGCTGAGGGATATGGCCCTATGACGCCCAGCAACCGACCGCAATATGTGGAGAAATAATCCGCAAGGCACGGTGCTAATTCCATCAGAAAGAATTCTTTCTGAAAGATAAGAGGTTTGAATCATCATTTCAAAGCCTCTTTCTTAAATGGAAAGAGGTTTTTTACTTGCCTAAACGATAATCTGGAGGGATTATATTGACACAAACACAAGGCTCGTTCGAATTATTAACGAATGAAACAGCGATTGCACTCATACAAAAGCTAGAATTATTAGATAAAGACGCGACATTAACTTGCCGCAAAATTGGAGCTGGCACGTTCAATTATGTTTTTCATGTCGCAGATAACGCAACTAATAAAGGGGTTATTATTAAACAAGCTGTTCCCTATGCAAAAGTGCTAGGTGAAAGCTGGCCGCTTACATTAAAACGAGCAGCTATTGAAGCAGATGCCTTACTTACATTCGGAAGCTATTGTCCCGAATATGTCCCAAAAGTGTATTATGCAGATAAACAGCTTGCCATTACGGTCATGGAAGACTTATCACATGTAAAGATTGCTCGCACTGGTCTTATTGAAGGCGAAAGCTATCCTCTTATTTCACAGCATATTGGCGAATATGCAGCCAAAACTTTATTTTACACATCCGACTATTACTTAGAATCAACGACAAAAAAAGAAATCGCACGTGCCTTCACAAATCCAGAACTGTGTAAAATTACAGAAAACCCCATCTTTACCGGCCCATTCTTTGAGCATACACCAACCGACTATGAAGTGGAATTATCCGAGATTGTAGAAACGTTATGGAACGACCATGAATTAAAACTAGAAGTGGCAAAATTGAAAAAAATATTTATGAGCGAACAAGAAGCTCTATTGCATGGCGATTTACATACAGGACACATTTTGGCAAGCGAAAGCGAAACAAAAGTCATCGCCCCTGAATTTGCCTTCTATGGTCCAATCGGCTTTGATGCAGGACAATTTATTGCTAATCTCCTTTTCCAAGCTGTTACACGTGAAGAAGCGGATCAAGAGATTATTCTTTCTCATATTCAGACATTTTGGTCAACTTTTACAGGCACTTATTCAACATTATGGAGTAATGAAAACCATGATGAATTTAAAAACATTGATGGCCTATTATCTTATGTTTTACAAAAAGCGAAAGCGGACAGCTTTGGATTTGCTGGCTGGGAATTAATTAGAAGAGCAAGCGGACTTTCACCTGTAATCGATTTAGATGGAATTGCTAATATGGACCAACGAATTAACGTTAAAACAAACGCGCTTATCATTGGAACTCACTTAGTAAAAAATCGCAGCACACTGGATATTCCAACTGTTATTGAATTAGTAAAACAAGTAACTTGCTCTTCCTATTCAACTCTTTAAAAAAGATTAACTATGACCCAAACAACTTTGTCTTGCTTGGTGCAATGAAATGATTCCTATATTACCCTTTTAAATCAACAAGCATTACGGGATGTATTAATCTTTAATTCCATACAGAAAATAGAATGATTAGTCCGAACTATCGCGACAATATTCCCTAGTTTGTAGTAAGAGACTGCTTCTAAGCAGCCTCTTTTATATAGATTATACGTTATCGCGAAAACATCGTAGTCATACACGTATCTCATATAACAGGACTTACTCAAAAAACTCCTGTAAAGCCTGTTGATTTTTCTCAAAGTCTATAGATAAAACGGCACCAGCATGCGGATACATTTCGTTTGTATAGCTGTCATTAACAGGAATGCGCAACGTCTTAATCGAATCGACAGGGTGAAACATCGCTTGGGAACTTAATACAAACATCGTTTTCATTCCAATATCTGTTTCTACATATGTCAGCGCTTCTTCAATCATCCCTGGTAAAGCAACAATTCCATCCACGTTAGACAGCTGCTGAATTAACTGATCTTTTAACTGCACCAACACTTCTTGCTGTCGTTCAACACGACCAAAATCACTTTCATTATCATGGCGAAAACGAACATACTTTAAAATCTGCTCCCCATGCAACACATTTTCTCCACTGCTCGCTGCAATGCTCATGTCTGAAATCATCTCTGGTTTAACATCTACAGTAAGCCCGTCTGGTGCAATTAAGTCCACTATATTAACAAATCCTTGAAAGTCAATGACTGCAACATGGTCTACGTTGATGTTAAAATTCTCTAAAATCGTTTTTTTCATTAACTCGCTTCCACCATAATAATAAGCCGCATTAATTTTATGATATCCTTTTTCATACCCTGGAATTTTCACATAACTATCTCTCATAATAGAAGCTAACTTAATCTGCCCTTGTTTTGGCTCATAACGGGCAAGCAAGACCGCATCTGCACGCGAATCCTCTTCTCCACGAGAATCCACACCAATTAAAAGAAATGTTTTGGCCGTTTCTTTTTTCGAATCCATATGTTGGTTTCGTTCTATATTAGGTATAGGTGAAGCCACACAACCAGCTAACATCGTAAAGAGTGCACAGATTAGCAATACCTTTCTTTTCATTATCGTCACCTCGGCTTCAAAACTATCCATATTTTCCCCAAAAGTCCTCCTTCTAATACAGAAAAAGCTTAGTAACTGATTTAGCGTTACTAAGCTTCCCCTTAACCTCACCTTAATAGCGAGATCCTCGCTAAGTGAAATTGCACTTTATTTCATTTCTTTTTTCAACTCTTTTATAGCCCGCTTCACTTGCGTGTCATTCTTCAAAATTTTGTCGCGTAGTTCTTGCATTAATGTAACCGTCGTCTTATCTTCCATGATACCTGTTACTTTCAACTCATGATCCTGCTGGAATTTTTCTACCGCTGCCTTTGTTTGTTCATCAAAGACCGTATCAACCGTTCCCGGATTATAACCAAGCTCTTTTAACATATCTTCAGCTGCTTTCACTTCTGCTGAAGCATCCGATACTTTTAAGGCCTCATCTGGTGAAATATAAGGAAGACTTGCATAATCGGGCAGCTTGACCTCAATATCTGGCTTAATCCCCTTCTTATGAATCCAATTTCCTTCCGGTGTTAACCATTTATAAGAAGTGAATTTGAAATTCGAGCCATCTTTGAAATCTTGAGCATTTTGTACAGTTCCTTTACCAAATGACTTCACGCCAATTAATGGAATGTTCGCTGATTCACTCACCGCTGCGGCTACGATTTCAGAGGCACTCGCACTTCCATCATCAATTAACACAACGACTGGTAATGTGAACTCACCATCGTTTTCCGATTTATGAATCTCTTTATTTCCATTACGATCTTCGATTTGCAGCACAATTTCACCCTTTGGCACAAAGATGCTGGCCATTTTTATAGCCTCTGGTAAAAGTCCACCAGGATTACCGCGCAAATCTAAAATTAAGCCCTTCATATCTTTCTTGCTCATTTCATCAAGAGCCGTATTTAATTCATCAACTGTATGCTCTGAAAAGCTTGTCACAGCAATTTTCGCAATCCCATCGTCGAGCATTTCTGAATAGACGGTTTCAACTGGAATTGTATCTCGGACGATTGTAATCGATACGGGCTTCGCTTCTCCCTCTCGAGAAATCGTCAGCTCAACTTTTGTCCCTTTTTCCCCTCTAATCTTCAGAACCGCTTCAGTAGAACTTAAGCCTTCTATGCTTTTACCATCCACGCTCATAATGATATCGTTCGGCTTCACACCTGCTTTTTCAGCTGGTGATCCTTTAATAGGTGACACAACCATAATTTTTCCATCTTGTTCTTGGATTTCAGCACCAATTCCTTCAAAAGAAGAAGAAATACTTTCATTGAAGCTTTTTGCTTCCTCCTGGTCCATATAAGTAGAGTATGGATCTTCCAGTCCTTCAAGCATACCAGCAATCGCACCATTTACGAGTTTTTCATCATCAACTTCCTGATAATATTCCTTTTTAATCGTATCATACGTCGAATACAATTTTTCAAATTGAGGATATTGGCTCGGAGCGATAGATTGCACTTTTTCATCCCCAAATGTGAGAGCAACCGTTGTAATACCTGCCGTTAAGAAGATTAACAAAAACCCCCCCATAATCAAGGGAAACTTTTTAATTTTGAAATATCTTCCTGAATCTTTCTCTTCTCGATGTTCTTTGTTTTCCTCTTGCATTCATACTTCACCACTTTCATGTATCACTGCTATGTATAACAATACCCCTATTTTATCAGTTTTATTGTGAAACGGAAATTATAAGTTATGAGCAGAGCTTATAAACACCGTGCCTTTAGAAAGGTTAGGTATCAAAACTTTTATATTAACAGCTATAAATCCTGATTAAACAAAAACGAGCACTATAAAAATCGCACTTAACAAAGCAAAGTTAAGGCTATTTATAGATGCTCGCCTTATAAAGTAAAACTTTCATTAGTGGGAGTCTTACTACCCGTTAAGTGTAGAATAACAATTTCACGCTTCCTGAATCGCAGCTTCGAGCGCTACTTCAATCATATCACTGAATGTTGTTTGACGTTCCTCAGCCGTCGTCTCTTCTCCTGTTAAAATATGATCAGAGATCGTAAGAACAGACAATGCTTGACGACCAAACTTTGCAGCTAATGTATATAAAGCAGCCGTTTCCATTTCAATTGCTAATATTTGATACTTCGCCCACTTCTCTAAATCACTATTATCATTATAAAAATGATCAGCTGTAAACACATTTCCTACTTTCAACTGTAACCCTTTCGCCACACCTGCATCGTACGCTTTACGCAATAAATCGAAATCCGCTGTTGGTGCGTAATCAATACCGCCAAACGTTAAGCGGTTCATTTGTGAATCAGTCGAAGCACTCATCGCTAAAATCACATCGCGCACCTTTACATCCTTTTGAATCGCACCAGCTGTACCAACGCGAATTAATTTTTGAGCATTATAACTACTGATTAATTCATTCACATAAATAGAAATTGAAGGAACGCCCATGCCTGTCCCTTGAACAGAAATACGTTTTCCTTTATAGGTGCCTGTATAGCCGAACATATTTCGCACTTCATTATAAAGCTTAGCATCTTCTAAAAACGTTTCAGCAATATATTTCGCACGCAATGGATCTCCTGGAAGAAGAACCGTTTCGGCAATTTCATTTGGCGCTGCTCCAATATGTACACTCATTCTTATATCCTCCTCTAATGAAAAAATTATCCATTTACATACTATAACATATAATTCTTACGTAAAAAAATATGTGCCTCGTTGATGTTACCTTTCTAAAATTCCCCCTAAAAGTAGAAACACCCTATACAATATTTTAACATCTAAAAAAGGTATAAGATTCACCTTTAAAGGATAATAATGGAAATTATATCGGACATCAGGAGGGTAAGAAATTGAAAGAGGAACTAAAGATTTTTTTCAAAATTTTCACTACGACCAAAGATGCAATTGAAAAGTTTATGAATATGCTAAATCCTGTCATTCAAAATGCCAGCGATGATCATGAACGGCTGTATTATCATCATATTTACGAAGAAGAAGAACAACGACTATCGCGTTTAGTAGAACTTATTCCACTAATAAGTAAATTTGAACAAGAAAAAGACGAGAAAGATTTCACACCCACGAACAATGAATTCAATCGCCTTTTGCAAGAATTAAATCTGGAAAAATTCGGATTACACAATTTCGTTGAGCACCTTGATTTAGCACTTTTTCGATTTACTGATACAGAACGAAGTACTCTATTAAACGAACTGAGAGTTGTTTCATATCGAGATTATCAACAGGTCAAAGAATTGTTAAATGAAATCAATACACGATTTGACCATGACTACGTTGACCCACATGCGCATCATGATGAACATCATGATCATTTAGCGCGGCCTGTTTCTCCAACAGTAGTTACCCAGTCTAAAAGAAAAAAAGGATTTACTGTGGGAAGTTTATTGTAAGGAATAGAAAAGGAGGAAGGAAGAATGAGTAAGTATGAATTATTTCCAGATTCACCGCTAACAGATCAAGAATTCTCACAATTAGACCAAACGGTAATCGATTCGGTAAGAAGGCAGTTGGTTGGACGCCGTTTTATCGAACTGTACGGTCCTCTTGGAAAAGGAATGCAAAGTATTTTTAATGATATTTTTATGGAAAACTATGAAGCAAAAATGGATTTCCAGGGATCATTTGATCTGAATATTGAATCTAGCAAACGAGTAAATTATACCATCCCATTGCTTTATAAAGATTTCGTTTTATACTGGCGTGATTTGGAGCAAGCGAAAGTGTTAGATATCCCGATAGATTTTTCAGTAGCTGCAAATGCAGCCCGTGATGTTGCTTTATTAGAAGATCAGATGATTTTTCATGGGTCAAAGGAATTTGAAATTCCCGGACTTATGAATGTTAAAGGTCGATTGACACAATTACTTGGAAATTGGTATGAATCAGGTAATGCCTTTCAGGATGTAGTGGACGCAAGGAATAAATTACTTGAGATGAAGCATAATGGACCGTTTGCCCTTGTGCTCTCACCAGAGCTATATTCATTATTGCATCGTGTACATAAGGATACAAACGTTCTTGAAATTGAACATGTTCGGGAACTTGTTACAGATGGGGTCTTCCAATCACCAGTTTTAAAAGGAAAAACGGGAGTTCTTGTCAATACAGGGAAAAACAATTTGGATCTTGCCGTGTCAGAAGACTTTGATACAGTTCACCTGGGAGAAGAAGGAATGAATCATCCATTCCGTGTTTATGAAACAGTTGTTTTACGGATTAAACGCCCATCCGCAATTTGCACACTGGAAGACCCTGAGACTTAATGGTATCAATGAATAAAAGAGCATGGACTGTCGGCTCCCTTATTCCAGGAAGTATAATTCAAAAGCGTACAATCCAAAAGCAACTTGTAAAACCTGATTCATCCGGTCGACAAATTTGCAGCCGTAACAACATCATTGTTCAGCAACATGAAAACAGATTTGAAATTCAGCCTGCGGAAGGGAAATTACTAGATGTTGCTTTAAACCAGGGAAAGGCATTGCAATATAAATGCCGAAAAGGAACTTGTGGATTATGTACAGTAAAAATTATTGAGGATGGCCCTGGATTATCTGAGCCAAATGAAAAAGAGCAAAAAAAGCTAAAGAAAACGTTAAACAACGGTCTTCGATTGGCTTGCCAGGCAGAAATTCCTTTATTAGAAAAACAAACTTATCTCCCTAATGGCGAAAGTCGATGTACGTAAAGGTTATGGATTTGAGAGCTCTCATATCTTTACTATTGTCCGCTTCATATAAATTCTAATCGTACAAAAAAACAAGGTTCCTTATAGGACCTTGTTTTTCATGCAAATAAGCGTTTGTTTATATGAATTAACTTTTCTTCAAGTGGAAACGGAAGGACAATATTGTGGTTTTTCAATTCTTTTATACTAATATCCCTGACAAGTTTTAACGCCTCTTGCTTAAAAGTATGGGTAACGAAACCGGCATTTACGTCACATAATTTTTGTAAGTATTGCATGGTATCCTGCAGCAATAATTGTTTCACATGCATATTATTCAGCTGACAAATCAATTTATGCTGCAATCCTTTTATTACAGCAATTTGATCAACATGTGCAATAATGTTTGTTCCCTCTTCATCCATAAAACATACGGAAACATAGTGACCTTTGGAGATATCAACATTTATAAACACAGGATTTTGATAAGATTCACCAGAAGTTAATCTTATCATGTCTGCTTCTGCGGCTCCGCCTATTTTACGGTGATTTGAAATAACAGTATGAATATCTTTCAACCCATATAGCATGTTAATCATGTTGTTCCCCCCGAAAAAATATCTGATATATGTCTACTTTCAATTTTATAGATAATGAGAATCATTGTCAATTTATATTTATTCATGATACATAGGATTCTTTCCAACATAGTTTTATCTTTACCAATAAACTCTGCTAGCCCCTTTGTATCATTCCTTTACCCTCCTATACAATAACAGTCCATTGCGTTATCATAACTTTTTATATAAAAAAATGTAAACACCAAGAAGGGTTTGAGGGAATAAGAGAGAATAATTAATAACTGAAATCTTAAAAGATTACATCCACTTTAAAAGGAGGTGAATAATATGGCACATGGCGTATTATGCGAAGTAAATAGCTGTAAAAACTGGGAACAAGGAAATAAATGTACGGCTGATTTAATTTATGTAGGAAACCTTGAGAAGAGACAAACATCTGAAAGTGAAGAAACAGGCTGTAAAACCTTTGAACCTTCTAGTTCATAAAAAATACCTCTAAGATTTCATCAGTTAACAACAACTTTTATTTTCTGCTATCAAATCTTCTATGTTACATTCAAAAAATAAAGTAAGTATCAATGACCTCGAATATGTTATACGATAACATGAGGTGTGATACTACAGCTCCAGATGTTCTTTGTAGGTCATAAGGGCAAACAAGTATCCAATCTCCAATCAGTGAAGAAACAGATTACAAAACATTCATACCAGAAGCTTTTGCTTAATTTTCTAAGGGTAACTATTTTGAGGTTACCCTTCATTATTCATGTTCATAGAATTTTTTCATATTAAAAAAAGGCATAGAATAAAAGATTTTTATTTCGGCTTTTCTATTACAATACAGACAAGAACGGTGACAATCTTTGATTTTTTTCACATGAGGAATAGTAAGACGTTTTAATCCTTCCTTAACATGCTTGTGACACACCATTAACATATCATGTTCCCCCCCTTTTAGAACTGTATATGTATATAAAGTCACTGCATCGATTTATTAATAACAATTTTTCACAAAAGGAGTTTTTTTATCAATATCATTTAACATAACCTAAAATAAAGAAAAACCCGAATGATTCGGATTTTCCTTTACTACATAAATTAAATATATCGAATTAAAAAATCATTGATTCTATGCTTCATGTTCGGAATATCATGACTTGTTAAAGATAAACGAACATTCTTTTCACTATCGCCAAACAACGCAGCAAAACCACGAGACTTACGATCCAATTCGACTAATACTTCTAACGCCTGATCATTTTTCACAAAAAATACGAATTCAAGCTCCTTTAAGCGGCCGCGAAAGGCTCCGCTAACCGGTACAAATTCGAATTCTTGAAAATAAGGCGCATATGTACGAAAACGAAAAGGAGCTTCCTCACAATCCACTTCTCGTAATCGAAACCCTAATTCCTTTACAGCATGTAAAACAGAATCAATTAGTGGATTGGCCACGACTCTAATATAATCCTGATCCGTAGGGTCGATGGCATTTTTTATATCCATTCCTGTTTTAATCCAAATTTTTGTCTTTCCGTAAGTAAGAGGTGTTTCAAATGGAAGTTGAAAGCTGAAAGGGATTTCTTTCGTTTCATTTGGTCCAATTACGAAAGGTTGAGTAATTAAATACCGGTTAATGGTCGCTGTCTTTTGATACGTATGATCATCGTTTTCAACTTCATAATTCGTATGTAGCGTTAAATAAATTTCGTCAATTTTCTGTTCAACTGTTCCACCTTGAACGTCAATGACTCCTGAAACTGTTTCCCCAAGCGTATATTGACTTTTTTCCAACTTCGTATCCACTTTTGCATTGCCAATACCTATACTCGCTAACATCTTATTAAAAACCGACATCCTCATCACTCCTACTTTATAGAATATAAACTATCTTTATTATAAATGAATACTTCTAAAGCATGTCTAGTCGTTTGTTAGAAAACTGTGTCAAATGGATACCTCAATATAAAACGACGGATTACTCCGCCGTCATGTATTCTATGAAAAGTAAGGAATTCGGTATCGATTATTCTTCTAATTCCTCATCAATGATGCACTTTTGGATTAAATAATCGAATGTGATGTCAGCAAGATCTTCGGCTTCTAACTCTGTTGGAGCATAACCTCTTTTCAGCAATTCTACAAAAAAGAATTCTGCAATTTCTTCTGTATCAATAATAACCTCAATTTCTCGCATACCATCGCCCCCTCCATACAAGTTCTATGATAATTGCTAAACGAATATTCATAAAATTACTATTTCTAAGAGTTCGTTTTCTTTTTCTTACGATTCGGGTACAACTCTTCAGCTGCTCTACGAATTTTCCCAAGAGCAATATTCATAATATGCTGATATTCATCATCACCAAATTCTTTAAATAATCGATTATAATCATTATATAAATCTAACAAGCCATCAATATGTTGTTTTTGCTCTTTAGTTGTCATTTTCTTATTCCTCTCACCTTTACGAGGATTATTTAGCTTCGGCTGCTCTTTTTCTTTTTTATGTGCAGAGTATAATATCTCTAATTTTTGAATAATCGCTTCTGCTCGCTTGGCATCAGCTATTAATGTCATTTCCTCTTCATGTGCCTCAAGCCATTCTCCGTCAGAAATCCGCGTTAATTCGTAAATGACATCTTCCCAAGCGCTGTCTTTATAACGCCAAATCTCTGTCCGGTAACCAACAATTTTAAAGTAATCGTACTCATACCCATCGACTTGTACTAAATCGCCTAATAAAAATTTATATTCAATATTAATTTGTTCCTTCTCAAAAACAATTTCTCCATCATAATCATCAATATGCTCCAGGGTACTCTCCACATAAAGTCCATCGCTGTAGTTTACTTCATATACATAAGTACCATCGAGAAACTTTACATCTGTGATTTTACCGACTGTCCCATACATTTTGATGATGATTGTATCACCAACCTTAAACTTCGGCTCCTTTTTCTTTCCCATCAGCGACATCTCCTCAAATGGTCCCCTACCGAGTAATTACTAAAGTATATGCTTCAATAAGGATAGACGTTAATAGAAAAAGGTAGGCATTCTCCCAAATTACACATAAAGAAAGCGCAATCTAAAGATTGTGCTTTCAACCTTTAGACTGCGCTTTCTTCGTAATTACGATAGAGAGTTCAGCACATTTAACATAAAGCGATGCCAAATTACTCATCTGCTATAGTAAGAAGAGGCTTTTAAAATAGCTCTTCCTCTATAGGACATTTCACCATAGCCCTTCTTCGGATTGCATGAATATATCCCATGCCTCATCAAAAACAGACATACTTTCTAAATAATCCACATTCATTTCTAAATAGCGGCTTAGCTCATCATAGTCAACCGATTGCTTTGGAAAACTATGATCCAAAAAAGCATGATTAGCAAATTTAGTAATTGCATCAACCTCTTTCGGTTGTCGATAAGTCATTAGAAATGTATAAAACGACTTCATATTCATTCCCCACTCTTCAAATAGATGATTGTTGCTTTACTATATCGAAACTCTCAGAGCACGTCTACACTTTTTAACCCGATTCCAAAATTACCTTTATATAGAATTTACACATCATAATTGTTAATCATTCCATCATTTGAAACCGCGGTTACACACATCTTTCAGCATAGCCATTATATAAAAACCTTTCCATTCTATAGGTTATTATTAATTAATAAAATTGTTGTCAGCCAAACATCCAATTACTTTTAATCATTGAATTCAGTCTCTTACTCTATATAATCAACCTCTACCTGAGCGGAATGTAATTGTTGTTGTTCTAGATTCCATTCAAACGTGATAATAGCTGATTGTTTGGATTGATGAGTGAACACCCGTTCACCATTTTTGATAAGCGAACTTTCCGCTTGCCAAAAACTAACGGTTGCGTCTTCTCCCGTACGGTTACAAACGATAATGGGCAATCCTGTCTCAATGGACCTTTGCTCCCATTCTCCATTCGGACCATGTAACCCTGGTCCCCATGAAGCCGGTGCTATAATGATTTCTGCACCTTTCTGATATAATCGCTCAGCAACATTGGTTGTATAAGCGTCTGCACAAATCATAATCCCTACGTGTATATCATCTATTGTAATCGGCTCAATCACTTTACCGGCTGTAGACCAACCATCCGATAAAACATTAATCTTTCTTTGCTTCCCTATTATTTGACCGTTTGAATCAATCACAAATACTGAATTATAATACTTCCCATCTTCCCCTTTTTCAGGACTACCTAGAAAGACTGTTGTATCGATAGATTTTACTAATTGACAAAAACTGTTCATCCATGAATTTGGTTGACATTCAATCCAATCTGTTCCAATCTTATGCCGAAATTGTAATCCGCTTACACTAAGCTCAGGCGTAATAATCCAGTCTACTTCTTTATTGGACGCAAGCTTTACAGAACGTTCAATCAATTCTTGGTTATATCTTATATCCCCTGCAATCGGCAATAAATGCAATAGGGCAATCTTTACTCTCTTCAATATAGTCACTCCATTCGATAAACCGTTTACTGAAACTACTACTATTTTAAACTAGGAAACTATTTCATACATCAAAAAATAAATTTGACTGACTGCTCTTCGTTTTACGTTATACGAATATAAAAGAATAACATAAAAATAACGCCTGCTATTCAGCGGCGTTTTCATTAAAAATAATTGCTTAAGGTCGTGTTGCTTTAAACCATTGTGAAAGAAATATCCAAATGAGAATAAAGTCAACAAAACCCCCTCCGTAATACATTAACATGCTGCCCATTTCCGCCTAAGCTATGGGTACACCATTAGGTGGTTGAGCGTACATATACTTAGATAAAATATTATGACCAGCTAAAAAAAGTTTTTAATAATCTCTTGTTCATGGTGACATTCATTGCACATATAGCTTATTTCCGTTGCATCTTCTCTTACAACATGTTCTGTTTCCTTTTCACAAGTTTCACAATATCTTGTTTGATGTATTTCTTTCATTAAATCAGCCACTCTCCTTGTCTTTCGTGCTTTCCTATTTAGTTCTGCAATATGGAAGTTAGCCATAGCTTGCGTAGCTTTCATAAATTATATCCACAATGCCATTGATAAAAGAATTGTAAAAGGAAATAGTAAGAATAACGATTGAAAGTAGGAGGGTATAAATTTGACTATACAAGAGAATCGATTATCTATTTTCGCCTTAGGAGGCGTAAATGAAATTGGTAAGAATATGTATGTGATTCAATATGAAAACGATCTCTTTATTATTGATTGCGGCTCTAAATTTCCAAATGAAGATTTATTGGGCATCGATTTAATTATTCCTGATATTACTTACTTACAAGAGAATAAGAATAAAATCCAAGCATTAATTGTTACACATGGACATGAAGATCATATAGGGGGAATCCCTTACTTCCTAAAAGAATTAAATGTACCTATCTATGCTACACGCTTTACACTTGGTTTAATTGAATTAAAATTAAAAGAACATGGACTGCTGCGAGATAGCAAACTGATTCAAATTGATGAAGATTCACATTTTAATTTTGGACAGACCGGTGTAAGCTTTTTTAGAACTAGCCATAGTATCCCCGATTGTCTAGGCATTGTCTTCCATACACCAGAAGGAGTCGTCGTCCATACTGGGGACTTCAAATTCGATTTAACTCCTGTGAATAATCAGTATACGGATATTCATAAAATGGCTGACATCGGCAAACAAGGTGTGTTAGTTCTATTATCCGAAAGTACGAATGCTGAACGCCCTGGTTCTTCTCCATCGGAACAACTTGTAGGCGGCCATATTGAAGAAGCCTTCCGGAAAGCCGAGCGGAAAGTCATTATTTCTACTTTTGCTTCTAATGTTAATCGCCTTCAACAAGTAGTAGATGCTGCACAAAAGACAAATCGAAAACTTGCATTGCTTGGTCGAACGATGGTGAATGTCGTCTCTGTCGCGATGGAACGTGGTTATTTACAAGTTCCTGATGGGATGCTAATTGAAGCGCAGCAAGTAAACGAAATGGCTCCTGAAAAGGTAGCTATCCTATGCACAGGAAGCCAAGGGGAGCCGATGGCCGCCCTTTCCCGTCTATCTAGCTCAAATTATCGGGATGTAGACATTCTACCTCAGGATACAGTTATTATAGCGGCCGGTCCGATACCGGGAAATGAACGAAGTGTTTCGCGTATTGTAGACAACTTATATCAATTAGGGGCTAACGTGATTTACGGATCTGGAAGTGTAACAGGCATGCATGTTTCTGGACATGCCTATCAAGAAGAATTAAAGCTGATGCTTACGCTAATGAAACCTAAATATTTCATTCCAATTCATGGCGAGTTTAGGATGCTGCATCATCACCGTTTATTAGCTGAATCAGTTGGCGTGGAGCAAGGAAATACATTTATCATTAATAATGGTGATGTTATTGACATTAACAACCAAGCTGCTCGTCAAACTCGAAAGATACCTTCTGGGAATATTTATGTAGACGGTGTAGGTGTTGGTGACGTTGGGAATATCGTGTTACGAGATCGTAAACAGCTTTCCGAGGATGGCATGCTAGTCATTGTAGTTACTCTTAGTAAAATGGAAAGAAAAATCATTTCTGGCCCTGACACCATTTCCCGCGGCTTTGTCTATGCACGAGATTCGGAGGAGCTTCTAAGAGAAGTGAATCGACTTGTTAAAACAACTGTTAACGACTTACAAGAAGCGAACAGATATCAATGGAATGTGATGAAACAAAGTATTAAAAAATCCGTTGGACAATATGTATATAGTCAAACGAAGAAAAAGCCGATGATTCTTCCAATTATTATCGAAGTTTAACAAGAACTGGCTGCCATTACAGCTACCTATCCATTTTATGTATTGATACATAAAATGGATAGGTAAAAAATTAAGGAAACGATGCCTCTTCATTATGTAGAAAGCAAGCAAGACGATGTTTTTTTAGAAAACAAACTGAAACTAACGATCTCACCATCATCTACTTTTTATTCCAACAAGAATTAATACGACCCCTAAAAAAATACACGATATTTTAAACAAGGATAGTTTTTCAGCAACACCTATTAATCCAACGGTTGTTGTTACAACTAAAATGATAGGTCCTACCATAGCTAATGAGCTATTAATGATTAACGCTTTTTCAATATCATTCAATTTAAATATAAGTATTGCCGCAACCATTTCAATACTTGCGGAAAGAAATCGTAATGTTCCCATAATTAATACCGCTTTTTCAATTACTGTAAACATAGTACCCTCCTTGGATAAAGATTCCTTTCTACATCATTCTATGCTGCAGTTTGGAATTCAGGACAAGTACTACTTCCTACTGACATGTCAAAACCTTTGTCATTCATTATAAATGTAAACTAACAGGAGCAGATAATCTCTATATTTTACTCCCTGTTAAGCACACAATAAAAGCGTAAATTCATATATGAATTTACGCTTTTATTGTGATTATATCTTTTAAATTCGTCTTATTGAGCAGCATTCTCTTCAGACTTTTTCTGCTTAATTCCTTGCAGTTCAAATCTCATAGTCTTTTTACCATTTGCCTCGACCGATTCCCTTAAAATCTGACCGGCACCTTTTGCATAGTATGTGATGCTATACTCTTCCACACCTTTTTGAGTTGTTTTCACTTCTGCTACATTGTCAAAGGTACCAGCTGGAGTTGTAACCCTTTTATCTACAGATTCAATTGTAAAGGTATAAGAATCAATCGTCCATTTTTTTCCTTTTTCTACCGGATATGCCAGCACTTTATCGCTACCATAAAATAATCCTTCTTCATTCTCTGTTTCTAAATACGTATCTGCACCATACCATGTATTAAACGTTTGAGATTTACCAATATAATGTTCTTCATATTCGATATATCGCTCTTTCTTAGTACTATACTCCTTAACAGTATATAGTTTTTCCGTATCTTTTAAGTAACTCATTTCTTTTGGAACTTCTACAGACTCTATTTTTTCACTAGAATTACTAACTCCTTTAAAAACAATAAATAGTAAAAAAGCCCCTACAATTAGTGAAAATACAAGAAGAATTTTAACTGATTTTTTCAAATGCCTCTTCCTTTACTAGGTAATTTAAATCCCTCCTATCTTATCAAATCTTTTAGAAGACAGTCAAAAATAAAGAAGCAAAGAACGATAAGTATTCAAGTGCATATCCAAATTCTGATGACGGGTTACTTCTATAGTATAAAAGGCATCCAAAGCGTTCTCGCTCGGATGCCTTTTGTTTACCTAAGATGTGATGATTATTTAAATATAGGATTTATGCATTCTTTCACATTTTCGTCTATAATCGAATGGATTTTCCATTTAAAATAGAAACAAAGAATTTGGTCATCAAACATTCTCGTTATCCTAAAAGGAGCATACAAATGAAGATTGATTTATTAGTTCATTTATTTGAAGCAAATAGAAATAAAGAAAATGCTATTCCAATGCAAAAGTATATGAAGGATCACTTCCCTTTTCTCGGTATTAAAACACCTAGGAGAAGGGAGCTCATGAAAGAATTTTTTCAAAAAAGCAGCCTATTAAAGGAAAGCTTTCAGACGGATTTTATTAAAGTTTTGTGGGAGTTAGAAGAGAGGGAATACCAGTACGCCGCTCTAGACTATATCGAACGGTCTATCAACAAGTTAGACAAGAATCATCTTCCATTATTTGAAAAGCTGGTTACTACAAAATCGTGGTGGGATTCAGTTGATGTGTTGGCACCGAAACCGATTGGAAAAATTGCGGCTAACTTTCCAGAAGTTATCCCTCAAACGATTGAAGGCTGGGCTTACGGGGACCATCTTTGGCTCAACAGAGCAGCAATCCTTTTTCAATTGAAATATAAAGAAAAGACAGATGCACAACTTCTTTACGACTATATTGTACAAAATAAAGAAAGTAAGGAGTTTTTCATTCAAAAAGCAATCGGCTGGGCGCTTAGGGAATATTCAAAAACAAACCCTGAGTCTGTTAAAGCCTTTATTGAATCCCACGAGCTTCCAAAATTAAGCGTCCGAGAAGGAAGCAAGTATTTATACTAAGTAAAATCCTAAAAATGCAGTATGATTTCTCAAAAAAATAATATACTTCAAAACTATTGAACTTTATTTTTCAACAGTTTTGAAGTATATTTTGTTTAGAAAATGGCTGGGATATTAATTTAGGCTACTCTCTTATACATTAGTCAATGTTCATCTAATTATCTCATTTGTGATTAATCCAACTCGTTCTATTGTTTTACATTTGAGAACCCAACTTTAAGGAAATTTGTCTAGCTGCATTCGTCACTTTTTGAATTAATTCCGGCAAGCGATCTTCTTGATAACGTGCATCAATTCCCGCTATGCTAATACCAGCTACAATTTGATTTTGATTATTCAAGATTGGTGCACTTATAGCTTTTGTATGATTCTCTAATTCAGATGAAGTAATGGTGTAACCGTTTTTTCTCGCATCCTCTAATGATTGACGAAGCACACTTTTATCTGTTATTGTCCCCATCGCAATTGGTTTTAATTCTATATTTTCTATATAAGCTTCACGCTCTTCTTCCGGCAAATAAGCAAGTATAATTCGAGAGTCCCCTGCATACAATGGCGAACGCCTTCCAATTGAAGTATATAAACGTACAGGCTGCAACGTATCTATTTTTTCAATATACATGGCTTCATTGGCATCTCTCACAATAAGGTTCACTGCTTCTTCAACATCATCTCGAAGTTCTTTCATAACGGGAAGTGCAATTATCCGAATATCCAAGCGCTCCGCCACTAATTGACCAAACTGCAAGAACAATAGTCCTAGCGAATAATAACCTTCTTCATCTCTTGTTAAAAACCCCATTTCTTCAAGCGAACCAACCATACGATGTAAAGAGGTTTTCGGAATATGAGAAAGTTCCATCATTTCATTAAAAGTGAGTTTGGGATAATTCAAGAAAAGAGTGAGGATTTGCATGGATTTTACAACGGTTTTGTTATGTGCTTGCATAAAATATCTCCCTTCTTGATAAGTGTTAAAAAATTTAAACATCCACTGCAATTATGTAATATATAAAAGAAATTTTATTCTTTTTCTACCATTACTATAAAACATTATAAACAAAAGAGGAACATCGGATTTCAATTAAGTGAAGTTGCATCTCCTATTAGGATAAAAGGAATTGGGGTAGAGATTAACCTCCGACCTCTCACACCACCGTACTTACAGTTCGGGACTCACACGCTATAGACTGTACTATGCTCTGGGCGCACAACAAAAAAAGGAGGGAAAATCCATCCTTTTTTATCTTTAATATTTCTCTACTCCCAAGAAACTTTCAACAAAATTTTTTGAAAGTCATTTCGATTAACATAATCAAATTAATTATAATACAAACACAGTTGTTAATAGACGTTTCAAGCCTTGTTTCTCTTTATCTTTTTGGGATTTTCCTCACCCTGAATAAACTCACAAAGATTTTTTGCGCGGACTTATATTTATGGAGAATGATGTTTGGCCGACTGAATCTGGAGACCTAATAAAACACGCTGTTGTTTTAGTCTCCAAAACTCTTTCAATAAATACTCATTAGAAGAATAAATTCGCAACTGCTGATAAATGATACGAATTTCTTCATTAATATGTTTATACTTTTCCAAAAGATGTTTAAACCCAAAGGATTGGATTTCTTTTCTGATTTCATTACGGGAATTTTGTAATTTTTCTACAATTTCTTGTTTCCACAATTGGTCATTTATACTTTCCGCATATAAGTATAAATCTAAATAATCATTTACCGATAATTGGGTCTCGCTAATGTTCATAAAACTTCCCCTTTCAGTCTCTCTCCTTTATTAATTGCCATTTACTCATTTAATGGAATTTTCTATTGTTCCCATCTATTCTGAAGAAACTAGAGCATATAAAGATTAGAATAACTGAGCGAGATTACTACCTACATATCATGATTTTTTACAAGTCCATTTTATAGAACCAAAATCATTATGCGGATGACAATGTGATTGAAAACTTCTATATTCATTTTCTAGTTCTGTTAGTGATAACTCAAAAAGATGTTTATCACCTTTCTTATATATTTTAAAAGCAATCAGTTTATCTATTAATTTTTTTCGTCTATCTTCCACGGCTTTCCTAAGAACATTTCCCACACAAATCACTCCTTTTATAAATTCATTATCCAAAAGTTTATTAAACATATAAAAAAAGTATGATTTCAACAAAAAATTCTAACTAACTATTTAATAATAAACCACTATTTTCCCTACAAAACGACCATTTTCTTTATTTTCAATCCTACATTTTTAATCATGTTACCGAGCTTATCTCCACGACAACTAAAACTTATTGCATATTCCTCCCTCTAAATACAAAAGACTTTAACTCTTAAGCATGAAAATAGCCAAGAATTAAAGTCTCTAGTGGTCTAGTGGACGAAAAAACTTCCTTTTTTTTCATTTTAATAAAATTAAACGCATAGGTCAAGTGTGAATTAAAATTTAGTTCACAAATTCAAGATATGCTCTTCTTAGATCAAGCATAATTGTTCACCCTATAGACTGTACCTACGCTGGACACGCGACAAAAAAGAAAGCACTCCTGGAGTACTTTCTTTTACTGTAAAGCCAATGATAGCGCAACCTTCAATTGTTTTAACTTCTGTTCTTTTTGAATGTACAACTGCTCGGCTTCTTTTAAGGTAACTTGTGAAAATTGAATAGATTCCCCGGGTTTCAACTGCCCTATTACTGATAGATCTGTCGTAATCACTTGAGCAATTTTAGGATACCCTCCCGTAGTTTGGCGATCTGCAAGTAGAATGATAGGATTTCCATCTGGAGGGACTTGAATAGAACCATTCGATACAGCTTCAGACAAGATGTCACGTTTATGCTGTAGTTCCAATGCAGGACCTGATATTCTATATCCCATACGATCTGATTGACTTGAAACTTTAAACAAACTGTCTACAAACTGAAGTTTACTTGAGTTTGTAAAATATTCGTACTGGCTTCCAGCGAGAAAGCGAATGGCTGGTATGCGGCTCGGCAAAAACTCTTTTGCATGAACAAACCACTTTGCAGCAATAAAACTTTCCGTCCACTTATGCTTTAGCATAGTAGAATGTCCATTAAAAGGAACAACATCATCTACTTGTAAGGCTCTTCCTTTATAGCCCCCCATTTGGCCTCTTAAATACGTACTTTTACTACCCATCACTTCTGAAATAGCATATCCTCCCGCAACGGACAAATAAGCACGACAGCCTGATTTACATCGTCCAAATCGAAGAATAGCTCCTTTTTTCACATAAACAGGTCTCCACATTGGAACCGTTCGGTCATCAATGGTAGGTGATAAATCCCCGCCTGTAATCGCGATTACACAGTCTTCTTCTACTTTAAAGGCCGGGCCCATTAGTGTCACTTCAAGGGCTGCTTCTCCCTCTTGATTACCAACCAACAAATTCGCAATTCGTAAGGAATACACATCCATTGCCCCGCTTACAATCACACCGTGTTTTTGAAACCCTCTTCTGCCAAGATCTTGAATCGTTGTTAATAATCCCGGTTTGATAACGCGTAGGCTCACCGTATCTCCTCCTTCATTTCTTTGTACTCTTCATAAGAAATTGGATAAAATTTCACAATATCTCCTGCTTGTAATAAACTAGGGGGATTTTCATTCGGTAAAAATAGTTTTTGGGGCGTTTGTCCAATCAATTGCCATCCACCAGGCGTTGAAATAGGATAAACTCCCGTTTGCATGCCAGCAATTCCAACGGCTCCTGCTGGTATCGCTGTTCTTGGTGAAGAGCGTCTAGGCGTTGCAATCTTTTCTGATAACCCTCCCAAAAATGGAAATCCTGGTGCAAACCCAATCATATAAACTAAATACTCACCGCTTGAATGAATACGAATAACTTCATCAGTTGTTAAATGATTATAGCGGGCTACATATTCCAAATCTGGTCCATACTCGCCTCCATAGCATACCGGAATAGAAATCGTTCGATGGGTCATCTTTTTATTCGTTTTCATTTGTTGCAACTTCTTTTTAATGTTTGAACAAACTACCTCATAAGGAGAAATCTCTTCTTTATCTCTATATTTTTGCTCATTAAAGACCACAAGAGGATCATAATAAACGGTTAAATTAGTATAAGCAGGTACGCATTCTACCAATCCAACAAACGGTTCATTTTCAAGTAACTCCATCAATATTTTTATTTTTTGATGAATATCATATTGTATTTCATTCCCAAATGTAACCACTACTGCCGAATCGCCCAATGGAGATAGTGTAAATCTAGTTGTATTCAAAAGCTTTCCCGCCATAGAAATCATCTCTTTCTATTAGTTATAAAACTCCTAGTTTTTCATCACGAATGTCCGTAATAAACATATGTCCTGGTGCATGAGTAATCATAATCGCAGGTTTTGTTTCCATTGCGATCGATTGAGGAGTTACGCCACAAGCCCAAAATACCGGTACTTCCCCTTCACGAATCGTTACTGCATCACCAAAATCAGGCTGGTGTATGTCAGCAACACCAATTGCACTAGGATCTCCAATATGAATCGGCGCACCGTGAACAGCCGGAAAACGAGAAGTAACTTGCGCTGCTCTTACAACATCTTTTTGAAGAATCGGTCTCATGCTCGCAACCATTTTCCCATGGAAGATTCCTGCTTCTACGCATGAAATATTCGTTTTATACATAGGCACATTACAATCCTCTTCAATATGTCGAACTGAAATATCATTATTTAATAATGCGTGTTCAAAGGTAAAACTGCAGCCAATTAAAAAGCCAACCATATCATCTTCCCAATAATCTGTAATATCCGTTACTTCTTCCACTAATTCACCATACTTATAAATTCGATATTTTGGAATATCTTTACGTATATCACCAGATGGAGCAGCAAATTTAGGAATCGGAGAACCAATTTCCGTTACGTCAAGAAGAGGACAAGATTTAGAATTACGCTGACAAAATAGTAAAAAATCAAAAGCATGCTCTTTTTTTAAAATGGCTAAGTTCGCTTGAGCGTACCCATTTGCCATTCCTGCAGTTGGTCTAATCAATTGATTATCACGAATTAGGGCACGAAGTTCGGCTGGCGTTGCTTGTGCAAGATTCATCATATTATTCATCTCCTATAAGGAACTGGCAGTCTACAAAAAAAACTGCCAGTCGTATTTATTCAATCTAATCGTTTTATTTAAATAATAGCGGTAGTTGAGTAATAATTGTATAACCACCCATTAATGCCATAACTACTACTACAAACACACCTGAGATTGTTAACCATAGTGGATGCTTATAATCCCCAACAATACTCTTCTTATATGCAGCAATTAAAAGTGTTCCAAGAGCAATTGGAAGAATCAATCCATTAAGAGCCCCTACTAAAATTAGTACTTTGACAGGTTTCCCAATTAATACGAAAGAAAGGGTTGAAACAACGATAAAACCAATAATAATCCAGTTCGCTTTTTGATTTATTTTTTCACTAAATGTTCTGACAAAAGAAACCGACGTATAGGCAGCACCGACTACTGATGTAATGGCTGCGGACCACATAACAACCCCGAATATTTTATAACCAATATTACCAGCAGCAAGCTGAAACACGGAAGCTGGAGGGTTGCTCGGATCAATTTGCAAACCTTTAGATACGACACCAAGAACAGCTAAAAATAAGGCAATTCGCATAACCGAAGTAATTAAAATACCAACTACGGAACTTTTCGTAACTTCAGGTAATGCCGCTTTCCCCTTTACTCCAGCGTCGAGCAAACGGTGTCCACCGGCAAATGTAATATAGCCACCTACTGTTCCACCAACTAATGTAACGATTGCAATAATATCAATTTTGTCTGGTGCAAACGTTTTCACAACTGCTTCTCCGACTGGAGGAGATGTTGTAAAAGCAACGTATAGCATTAAACCAATCATGACAAAACCAGCAATTTGGGTAAAGCGGTCCATCGCTTTTCCAGCTTCTTTTACAACGAAAATTAATATAGCAATGACTGCACTAATGATAGCTCCAGTTGTTGGAGATATTCCTAGCATCGCATTTAAACCAAGTCCAGCTCCTGCGATATTCCCGATATTAAATGCAAGTCCACCTATTACAATAAGTGCTGCAAGAACATAACCTAATCCAGGAAAAACCATGTTAGCAATGTCTTGTCCCCTTTTCTCAGAGACAGCAATAATTCTCCATACATTTGTTTGAGCAAAAATATCAAGAATAATGGAAATAAGAATAACAAATCCAAAACTTGCTGCAAGACTTTGAGTGAAAACGGTTGTTTGAGTTAAAAAACCTGGACCAATGGCTGATGTTGCCATAAGAAATGCTGCGCCCATTAATAAAGTCCAGTTCATTTTTGGCTTAGCAGAAGGGTTTTTGTGTGGTGTTGTATTTTTGCTGTGCTCCAATAGAATCTTCCTCTCTGATGTCTGATGATTGTTGTTATTTCAAAATAGACTTAATTGTAATTTCTGATAATTCAAGAGACCTTTTTACATGGCGTGCAAAACTTAAAGCATGTGCCCCATCGCCATGAATACAAATCGTATCTGCCTTTAAAGTTACATCGGTTCCCTGCTGTGACAAGACTTTACCTTCCTTAATCATTCGAATAACTTGTGCAACAGCATCGTCATCATTTTCTATCAATGCATTTTTTTCATTTCGAGAAGTCAATGAACCATCTTGTTGATATGTTCGATCTGCGAAAACTTCACTAGCCGTTTGTAATCCAATAGCTTGTCCAGCTCGTACTAATTCACTTCCCGATAAACCAAATAAAACGAGTTCAGGATTTACTTTGTAGACCGCTTCAGCAATGGCCCTAGACAAATCTTTGTTTCTTGCCGCCATATTGTATAATGCACCGTGAGGTTTAACATGCTGCATTCGACCACCTTCTGATTGTAAAAAACCATTTAAAGCGCCGATTTGATAAACAACAATATCATAAGCTTCTTGTGGTGAAATATTCATATTTCGGCGACCAAATCCTATTAAATCTTGTAAACCGGGATGAGCTCCAATTTTGACCTGTTTTTCTAAAGCAAGCTGTACTGTTTTTCTCATAACAGTCGGATCACCCGCATGAAATCCACAAGCAACATTCACTGATGTTACATAATCTAAAATTGCTTCATCGTTCCCAATTTGATATGTTCCAAAACTCTCTCCTAAATCACAATTCAAATCAACTGTATTCATAGCCTGCTCCTCCCTTTCACTAAAAATTCAAACAATAACGCGTGTTGATTACTATAAAACTCAATAATTTTCTTTCATTAAATCACTTTACCGAAATTCGGAATTTATGTATCAAATTTCGGAACATTTTTATTTTATCACGGGTTTTTTATTTCAACAATATTTTTTTGTTATATAACATTACATATATTTTTTTCTTTTCTCATAAAATGTTTTAAAATAAAAAAGAAAAAGGAGCTAGTAGACTAGATCCACATGCTCCTCAAAGTTCTCCCGTATCTCTTTAAAAGCCTCAATTATATTAGGCTTTATACTCTGCCTGATAGGAGTTCTCTCCGGCATGGACTGAAAGCAGCGTATCAGCGTAACCCACGAGACGATTTACGATTTCATCGGAAAGCGCATAAACAAGCGGATGCAGCTGTGAAACATATAATTCCCTAGCATCAAAAATAATCGTTGTATTGATAAATACGTCCCGATTGCCGTATAAGTTATAATGGATAATCACCTTTCCTGCTGCACCACCCGTTTGCGGGTCTTTAAATCCCGGCAGGAAAACATACCATTCTTCCGCAGTAGCAGAGCGAAAGTTTTTAATGAACTGTAGCCCTTCCACTTCTTTTTTTATACGCAGTTTCAAATGGGGCTCTATAACTTCCTCTACATTCTCCTTGTTTTGATCCATATGAACCTACCTGGCTTTTTTATTCTGAAAGATGTAATCCATGCTGCTGAATTCTGTGTTTGATTTTTTCCTGATTAATCTGAGTTTCATTGTAAGTAATCTTTACTTCCCCATCCTCGATGTCTACTAAAGCTCTTTCAATACCATTCATTTGTACAAGAATTGTTTCTAATGTTTGAATAGGCTGTTCATTTACTGCTTCTTTTACATAAATAGTCATATCCTGCAACTACAAAACCTCCTTCTTCTCCGTAAAATTTTTAGATGCTTAAACATACTTATTCTTCTCTAGAAGAAGTTCTATTTCTTGATTCCTGTAATGTATCTTTTTTTGTTTCGTTTGAAACAGATTCTAACCCATATCCTGTTGAACTTATATCCAACCTTTTGTCATTAGCTTTTCTTTTCATGCTTAAATTCGATTCATCATAATATGTACCTAAATGCTCTTTCTCCATATTAGAACCTCCAAATATAGGGATAGAAATAGTGTCTACGTACAGGTGAAAAATATGTACCTCCACAAAAGAATGACCTTACCTAAATTTCCTAACTAACCAAAAAAGCTGCCCCAAACTTTAAAGTTCTGGGGCAGCTTTCCCTAATTTACTTATGATAATCAATGGTGCCTAATGAGTCCATACGGCTAGCAATCATCGCTATAATTGTACTTGCTTCTTCCTTACTAAAAATAAAAGGGAAAATGCTCAAATAAATTTTCTACATTTCCCCCTTTATTTATATTTTAGTTTAACTAGCTTTCCTTTGCACCTCTTGATATTTTACTTTTTTTGGAGATGCAACTGTAACAACAAATTGACCAAACGGAATTTTATTAATAATTTTGACTAAAAAAATCGAAGAAAGTACAGTAATAAGAAAAGCTAAAGGGAGCCATCTTGTTTGAGTTAATAGTTCAGCTGTGTGATTTTGCATTACATATAAAACCATTGGATGAACTAAATAAATACCCATCGATAAATTACCAAGTTCGATTATATAGCTTCTTATTTTCTCCCAACGCCCCATAACATAATAAACACCAATTAGTACAACGAGAAATAATGGCATGTGAAACAAATTAGCAATGCGCGTAGATGAAAAAAAACCGAATGTATTATACTCATATATAACGAAACATATACTAATAGCACCAACCAAAATAGTAAATTTCACATTTTCTTCAACCCATTTTACAAGTGGTTCCCAAAAGTATACTAAAAGTCCTCCGAAGATAAAGTAAAAAATCCACTTAAATATTGATGATCTATCCTGAATAAATAGATTAAAAGTTTCATTTCCTGTATCAAATGGTTGCCGCATAAAAAAATAATTTATGAAAAGAGCTATAATTGTTAAAGCTAACATACTATTTTTAGTTTTAGCCAATTGCAAAATAGGGAATAGTAGATAAAACTGAATCACCACAACAATAAAATAAAGATGATAATAACTATCACCCAGTGAGAAAAGAAATAAAAAGTCTTTTACACTGGCTCCTCCCTCGGACCAAGGGAAATTATACTGTTTAACAAGTAAATAAAGAAAACTCCATATAAAAAACGGTATAACAATTTTAGTAAATCTAGATGTAACAAACTTTTTAAAATTAAATCCTTTTTTAATTGCTTGATTGTATAACAGAAAACCGCTCAAGATTGCAAAAAACGGTGTACCAAATCTTGCAACTTGATTTAAAAATAATGTCAGCCAATTGAAGTGCTGATCATTTAAATGATAATTCCTTGCTGTGACATGAACCATCACAACACATAAACAAGCGATAGCACGTATAAAATTCAACTCGTAAAAATATCGAGTTTTTTTATTTAACTCTCCTCCCATAAACCACTTCTCCTTACGACCTTATCTCTATATAACTCCCAAATTATACTACTCAAATTCAGAAAAAGTAAGCACACAAAATATAATCCCATAATGGCTAGTCACCTCCTTCGTACACAAGGTAACCAAATACATCGTATATTACAATCATAAACGGATTAAGGCAAAATTAAAACATACTAACATTAGTAGCACAAACCATGGCCATGGTTTGTGCTACTATTTTTTTATAGTAGAAGTGCAGGAAAGTCGCTCATGCCTTAGGATCTTGGAATCCGTAATT
>NZ_JBHHJV010000059.1:0-1216 GCF_042136355.1 Peribacillus sp. Hz7 | reverse complement strand
TGGACTGTCAACACTAAACTAAACAACTTTTTTAAGGTGTTCAAGTTTATATTGAATTGGGCTCGTGTAGTTTAGCGTCCCATGGATTCTAATATGATTGTACCAATGGATATAATCCATTAATTCCAGTTCTAATTCTTCTAAACTATCAAAATAGCGACCTTTGACAAACTCTGTCTTAAAGATTTTGAAAGTAGCTTCCGCTACTGCGTTATCATATGGACAGCCTTTCAAGCTTAATGACCGTTTGATTTTAAATGTCGCTAATGCTTCATCAATTAATTTGTTTTTGAACTCATTTCCTCGGTCAGTATGGAAGAGATTGATCCGATTTAAATCGCCATGTATCGAAGATAGTGCTCGATAGACTAGTTGTGCATCTTTGTTTGGACCAGCACTGAAACCAATGATTTCTCGATTAAAGAGATCAACAAATAAACATACGTAATTCCATTTTTGATTGACTCTAACGTATGTTAAATCGCTTACGACGACAGCTCTTTCTTGCTTCTGGTTAAACTCTCGGTTTAACTCATTTTGAACGGTAGAATCATTACATGTATCTTTATGAGGTTTGAACTGAGCTATAGTATAAGAAGACACTAATCCCTGCTCATTCATAATCCTTCCGATACGACGCCTTGAAACCACATGCCCCTGTTTCTTCAGTTCTACTTTGATTTTACGTGTGCCGTAATTCTGCCGATTGGAACGGAAGATTTCCATTATTTTAGAAGTGAGAACATCTTCAGATGCTCTTTCTTTTGCTTCATAGTAGTAGGTGCTTCTTGAAAGTTGAAGGACTTTACACATGGCTGATATCGAGTATTTGTGCTGATTATTTTTAATCACATTTACTTTCGTCCTAGTATCAGCGCAGCTTGCTTTAAAATGTCGTTCTCCATTTGTAACTGTTTTAATTGCTTACGGAGCTCTATTAGTTCTAATTCTTCTGGCGATCGATTATCAGATTCTTTAAAAGAACCGGAGGTTTTATATTGGGATATCCACTTATCTAAAGACGATGGTGTTAGACTGTACTCCTGAATGAGATCTTTCCTTGGTTTCCCATTCATATATAGCTGTACCATTTGTTGTTTAAATTCTTGTGTAAATGTTCTCCGCTCTCTTTTGGTCATGGTAGGTTCTCCTCGTTTATATTAACTGTAGTCTACTTGACCTTAAAATTTCTGTCCAACTAAGTGTAGCCTATCCA
>NZ_JBHHJV010000057.1:0-1389 GCF_042136355.1 Peribacillus sp. Hz7 | reverse complement strand
AAATGTAGTAAGTTTGGTCACTTTCTATCATAAGAGAGGTTTATAGAATTGGAAATTAGGTGGCTCATTTTTTATGTGATCAAATCGTGTAAAAGTGGCTCAAATCTAACTTATCAAACACAGAAGTATTAGAAAAGTTGAATTTTAATGAATTATATAGAGAAAGAAAAACAAATTAGAGGTGAAAGTTGCCTGAACACAGATTATTGTTGATTTAAAATAAAGATTGATAATTTGCAAAAAAGTTTGATAAAAAGACCTATTTTGTAGAGTATTTCTTTATTCAACAATCGGGCCAGTATAGTTCAAGAGGGATTTTACAATATATACCGTTACCCAAAATTTTCTTTTATAAATACAATAAAAAGAAATTTAACTAATATGGAAGTTTCGCAGTATGTTTAATAAGCAATGTAAAAAACCTTGCATCCCCTTTTGGAGCAAGGTTTTTTATGTACAATATTTGTTATTAAGCTTCTTAATCATTAGTGCGAACAATATCAACGTCACAACGAGAATGGCGAACAATAGCTGCTGATACGCTACCGATTAAGAAACGTTCTACTACGTTTTGACCTGTTGAACCACAGACAATTAAGTCTACATTATGCTTTTTAGGTAATTCTTTTGAAAGTTGTGCTTTAGGAGAACCGAATACGATTTCTGTTTCAATATTTGCTATACCAGCAGCTTCTGCTTGTTCTTTATATTTTTTAACAAGATCGTTAGCGAATGTTTCAGAACGATCACGAATAGTTGTATCGTATTCTTCAATAATCGGATAACTTCTTGTATCAATTATATGCGCTAAAATTAGTTTTGCATTATTATTTTTGGCAATTGTACGCGCTTTATTAAAAGCCCATTCTGCTTCTTTGGAACCGTCAACAGCTGCTAAAATAGTATTATAATGTTCACTCATGATATATCTCCTCCTTTTATAAATCTATTATAACAATAGCGATGAAAAGGATTTGAAACAATTTTGTGAATATTGAGACAATTTTGTGAATATTAAAAAAGTTGTTTTATTTACAATAAAGTCGTTTGAAAAATAATAAAGTTGTTAAAAAAATGTGATTCATTCTATTCAACAATCGGGCAGCATTCCTGTAATGAAGAAATAGAGGGTTTGAACATAAAAAATACCTCTTGGTATGATAAGAGGGTCCTAAAGCTTGCCGGCAAAAAGGACTACTTATTCGCATACCAGGAGGCTCACTATGAATTATAACCCAAATCAAAAAATCGCTCAAATCACTTCCCAAACACTTATTGTCGGTGTTGATATTGCCAAATCGAAACATGTTGCACGTGCACAGGACTTTAGAGGAATGGAGTTTGGGAAACCTTTATACTTTGAAAATACAAAGCCTGGCTTTGATGGAT
>NZ_JBHHJV010000056.1:0-1613 GCF_042136355.1 Peribacillus sp. Hz7 | reverse complement strand
AAACCAGCTAATAGTTTGTCAATAAAAATCTTTTAAATTAAAAATAACTTCATGCTATACTAAAAATGCACAACTCAAATAACCCTCTGAACTTAGTTTGGAAGGTTTTTGCTTTATTTGAAAATTCCGTTATTAAATAGTTTCTTGGAATGGTGTTTTCGTTTTTAACATCGCATAAATCCAGTGTAAAAGCTTATTAGCACATGCAATAATGGCTACTTTATAAGGCTTACCTTCTTCTCGTTTTAAATCGTAGAAGGCACGTAATCGCTTATTTCGTGCAATGGTTTCATCAGTTGTTTTCTTTTTACGACTATCTCGAATGGAACACCGAACTGCTGTGAAAAGCATGTGGCGAAGTCTTGCAGAGCCTCGTTTAGTAATATGATTCTTCGTGCCTTTAAAGCGACCTGATTCAAAAACACTAGGGTCAAGTCCTGCAAAGGCAACTAACTTTTTGGGATGACTAAACCGATCAATTTCCCCGATTTCAGAAATAATCGTTGCAGCGATTTTTTCACCTACACCGGGAATTGTTTGGAGTAGTTCATATTCTTCAAGCTGTACTGCTAACTGATTAATCTCACGCTCCAACGTAGAAAGCTGTTGGTGGTACGCTTGAAGTAAATCAATATACATATTCAGACTGACAAGAAGGCTTTGATAAAGCGTTGACTGAAATGGGTTACGTTCTGCAGCTGCGATTAATCCCCCTGCTTTTTCAAGTGCCCAATTAAATGAACGTGCTTTACAATGCCTATCAATAAATTGTGCCATTTCCTCCACACCAGCTTTTAAGACAGCCTCCGAGGTAGGGAAGGTTTGTAAAGTTTTTAATGAAACCTCGGCATACAAATCGCCAAAAACGCCTTTATACTCTGGAAATACTTGATCTAACACAGCCTGAAATTGAAGCTTTGTCTGAACCATAATTCCCGTCATATTTTCATGTTGTCTTGTCAGATGCCGAAGGTTTAATAACTGAACACCACGCTTTTTCTGCGGCTCTAAATCCTCCTTGTAATACAGTTCGCCTAAGTGATAAGCATCAATGGCATCAGTTTTGGTTTTTCGTAAGCTAGAGCTTTTTGCTCGATAAGATACCAATGGGTTTACGATAATGACAATGTACTCTCTTGCTTCTAGAAACTGCACAACCGGGGCATGGTAGTGACCTGTTGATTCCAAGACAACAGGTGGTTTTATCCCTGTTTGACGCTCTAAATCTTGTAGATAAGAGTGTAACTCTTTTAAACCTTCCACCGTATGTTCAACCTTCACACTGTTTTTATAGGGCATTTTTTTATCCAAGAACATTTGAATCTGACTTTCACCTTTAGCTACATCCAGACCAACAACTGGATTCATGAATTATCTCCTCCTAGTGTAGTGGATTGACCGGTAACCTCTATCTACCTTGTTATTCATATCTTCGCTTGTTATACGGGATCATGTCCCAACCAGCCTAATCATGTGTTAACAAGTAGAGGGCGAACAGTTTAGTTGTCGGGATCTAGTCCCACGGGTGCGTCCGTTCTACCCCGGCTACTATCAATCTATAAATTGAATAAAAAATAGTCAACCAGATTTCTCTGGCTGACCTTATAATACGA
>NZ_JBHHJV010000055.1:0-1650 GCF_042136355.1 Peribacillus sp. Hz7 | reverse complement strand
AAGGCAAAATTAAAACATACTAACATTAGTAGCACAAACCATGGCCATGGTTTGTGCTACTATTTTTTTATAGTAGAAGTGCAGGAAAGTCGCTCATGCCTTAGGATCTTGGAATCCGTAATTAAAACCGGCTAACTTCACACCCTTAATTGAATCAGTTTAGTATGTTGGGTCTTTAAGATCGTGTATAAGAAAGTGGGATCGATAAGGTATTGTGAAAACTTCTATAACTGTTTAAAAGGAGAAGAAAGATGAAACATGTAGTTGCCTTGGACGTTAGTATGGGAAAAAGTACTGTAGTTATCTATAATGCAAATCGGAAATGTGAATATGAAGGTGAATTTGAACATACTCGACCTGCGTTTGAAGCATTTAAAAAATCGTTAATCAAATTAAGAACTCAAGATGGGCAAGCACCTGAAATTGTCTTTGAAGCGACTGGAGTATACTCTGCACCATTAGAACGCTTCTTACAGACAGAGGGGTTCAATTACTACAAAATCAATCCTCTTGAAGCTAATCTTCAAATGACGAAAATGCGCCGTCAGAAGACAGATATTAGTGATGCACATGAATTAGCAAAAACACATTACCAAATGGAAAGGCGACAAGCATATCAAATAGATAGTTATTACGATCAAATGCGTGCACTAACACGTTATTATGATGAGCTTGATAGTGAAATTACGCCACTATATAATCGGATGCATTCAATTTTACAACTTAGTTTTCCAGAGCTTCAAAAGATCTTTTCAACTCGATCAGTATTATTCTTAAATATTGTTCAACTATTTCCCCATCCAGATGAGGTTCTTGTTCGTTCGAAAACTGTTGTATGTAATCAGCTTAGGACGAGTACACGACAAAACTTATCACTCGCAAGAGTTGAACAGAAAGGCGTTGCTCTATTAGAAGCTGCGCACAATTCTTATCCAGCTATTTCTAAGGACGATGTACGTTGTGAACAAGTTAGAGAATATGCTAGACGAATTGCAGAATTAAAAACAAAGAAAGAATTACTTGTAAGGCAGATGGTTGAACTTTCAAAGAATCAACAAGAATATCAAGTGCTAATTTCCTTTCCAGGTATTGGTGAAGCAACAGCTGTACGAATTATTGGGGAAATAGGTGATATTCGACGCTTTAAAAATCATAAACAATTAAATGCATATGTAGGTATTGATATCATGCGCTATCAGTCTGGGAATACATATTACAAAGATAAGATTAATAAACGAGGAAATAAAAAACTACGTAAAATACTGTTTTATATGATTCAAACAATGATTAAATTACGTCGTTTAGGGAGAAATCACTTCGTAGAGTATTACGACAAATTAAAAAAGCAACCTTATAACAAATGTCATAAAGTTGCGTCCATTGCCTGTGTGAATAAGTTCTTGAAAGTGGCTTTTCACCTTATTACACACAATTTAACCTATAATTACGAAAAAGCTTCCACGCATCCGTAATCAGTTAATAGGAGTATATCACATATGAGGCCTGGCGAAAAAATGAAAAATCGTGAGGTCTTTTCATCGTGCGAAAGTTTGTTTTGGAAGGAAGGGGTACCCCTTCCTTCCAAAACAAACTCACCTCTTAGAATAAAATTATCTAAAAATACTTGACTAGAGGTAAGAAAGGCATGAG
>NZ_JBHHJV010000054.1:0-1799 GCF_042136355.1 Peribacillus sp. Hz7 | reverse complement strand
AAACACAGGCCCAACAGGAAACACAGGTCCAACAGGAAACACAGGCCCGACAGGAAACACAGGTCCAACAGGAAACACAGGTCCAACAGGAAACACAGGTCCAACAGGAAACACAGGCCCGACAGGAAACACAGGTCCAACAGGAAACACAGGTCCAACAGGAAACACAGGCCCGACAGGAAACACAGGCCCAACAGGAGCAACAGGAGCAACGGGAGCAACAGGAGCAACAGGAGCAACAGGAGCAACGGGAGCAACAGGAGCAACAGGAGCAACAGGAGCAACAGGAGCTGGAGGCAGTACAATCTATTTTGCTACAGACCAATCAATTGCTAATAATCAGTTCCTCGGACTCGGAAACGCTGACGCGGATCCTGAGCGTCAAACTGTAGTCGTTGGTCAAAACATGACTCTTACAGGTCTTGTTTTTAGTACTCGTAGTAATCCTATTACAACTGCATCAGCTACAGTTCATATAAGTACAGATTGTGGAGCAACTTTTACAGCTACAACGCTTACAGCAACTGTGACAAATCCAGCGTGTTTTGCAGTAGCATCTGGATCGATTCCAGTCACTGTAGGTACCCTAGTTACTGTACAAGTTAACACAGGTGGCGGAGCTTTTGCTGAGGGTGCAGCTGCTACAATTCTATTTAGTATCCCATAATGGGAGAAACGTAGTTCTCTAAGTATGCTTTGTGAAAAAGGCTGTCCAAAAGTTTATACTTTTGAGACAGTCTCCATAGCTATCAAGTTAAGAACATGATATAAAAAGACAAAAAATGACCATCCTAATTCAGTATGCAGCTGAAAATGAAAGGATGGTCATTTCTTTGACGTTCACTTCATTATTTCTGAAAAAAATAGATTGGATATTCTTTTTAGATATTTTTAAACAGATTTTTTCGTTAGCGTACTCAAATAGAGTAGCATTCCAACATGGTTTTAAAAAATGAGATAGGAAAATTAATCTTGAATACTTTATTGCACGATGTACTCTTTACAGAGAAGAAACAGGGATAAAATCATTAGGTTAACTATGTGCTAGTTTGTATGATTTTACAAAAGTATATGTCGCAGCAGAGGCGTTAAATCAACGTTTTAATCAAAAAGCAGTAGATTTTCTTAAAGGCATTTTTTATTCTCTTTTAAAGAAAAGACTTGGAGAGCCCCTATCTGTAATAGAGAATTTACCATTTTATCGTATTTGAATTTTATATTTAACTAGATTTAAAACATCAACAGATGATTCAGATACGAGATATCAAGGGTGTGCGCAAGACTTTATGAAAGATTTGAAGCCTGGGAAACCCTAGAACTCCATGATGTCTATATAAGTAAAAAAAGGATTCCGTAACCATGTCTCATTTTATACCGTTTAACTGAAAAATAGAATCTTATTTGGTAATAAGAAAAGAAGATAATAAAAATAGACAGAGGGTTATCAGTTTTTGTCCAAGCATTTATAATTTCAAACTCATAGAATATCTCATGTTCATGAAAGGGTGTGAGATATCTATTGGGAAAAGATAAAAAATGTTCAAAATGCGGACATAGTAAATGTGAATGTAAATCTGAGCAAATACAAAAGGTAAATCAAAATGTGGAAATAAATGGGTTTAAAGTTCGAGCAACAGGAGCGACAGGTCCAACAGGAAACACGGGTCCGACAGGTCCAACAGGAAACACAGGTCCAACGGGCAACACAGGTCCAACGGGCAACACAGGTCCAACAGGAAACACGGGTCCGACAGGTCCAACAGGAAACACAGGTCCAACAGGAAACACAGGTCCAACAG
>NZ_JBHHJV010000053.1:0-1872 GCF_042136355.1 Peribacillus sp. Hz7 | reverse complement strand
ATTTCGGGCATCTATGATTCTAGTAGCGAAGAATAAAGCCTTTAAAGCCCTACATCATTATTACACAACGAGACCTGACAATCCGTTGAAAAAGATGCAGTCTTTAATTGCTTTGTGTAATAAACTTATACGCATTCTCTTCTCCATTGGGCAGAAACAGTTTGTGTTCCAGGAAGAGAAGATGTTGAACAGACAATATCAGCATGGGATTAGTCGGCAACGCAACTAACGTAAGGACATAGATCCTGTGGGGCAGCATGACCGACATCCACCTTATGGAAAGGTTGAACGAAGGAATGTAGGAGCGTAGACTCTGTGAGACTTGGGAGGGTAGACCCCCGTAAGATATGTGGACATCCATTGGTGCGTACATACCTATTCATCCAACTTTTTGAAATTAACCGAAGGTTGGCTAGTTTCTTGCGCTCTTTTTTTTCGTAAACTGCTTGATTGTGTTCTTTTCGTACTAATCAAATCTATAAGAGTAAATAAGTTGGATAGAAATATTGAGAAAAGCTGAGTATTTAAGAGATAATTGTCTGTTTATTGAGGGAGGTTAGTTCAGGAATGTTGTATAGTTATTATTAAAGAATAGTAGATGGTATACATGACAATCCTCCATTAATGGTCGGTCTCCCTTGTAGTGGTAAGACTACCCTCGCTAAGAAACTTGAAAAAAATATTCCGCACTTCGACTTACTCTTGATGAATGGCATACGCGGTTAGGTCATGATTACGGATATAATATGAGGGAATCGGAGGAGGCAAGCGTTTTTTAATTCAAGATTATTTGAATTCGAAATTTTTCATCGTAATTGACTTGAAAAAGTAAGAACTTTGATGTAATTATGACAATGATCAGGGATTATATTGAGCACCGCATTGGAGGAGGGAAATTATAATGAGATTAACGAAAGATGTCATACAAAAACTATTAGATATGAATGAAGGATTTGAGAAAACTACTAATTTCGTCGATAGAAATTTCAGGGAAACGAATCACTATTTAATTAAGGGTGGAAAATTACTCGTACGTTCTGTGGGCAAGACATCATGGTCTGATAGCCGCTTTGATAACAACACTATTGCTGATATAGACCAAACCAGAAGATTTTTGAAAAAGGTCATTGATGCACTAAAAACTGATGGAATCAAGTAGATAACTTCCAAGTTATCTACTTGATTATAAGTCTTGTCTGAACTACCCATTCGAGACAGAAACTATATAGCGCCAAAATCATTTATTGCTACATATTGGATTAAACAAGTTTCAACGGTTTACGCCGAATATATTTCTTGTCTAAAACCATTAACTTTTTATTGAACTAACGGAGGTTAGTTGAAGGAATAATTGGGGAAATGATAAGATAATTTTGAAATCGTTCTTTAAAGAGTGCTTAATGCCAGTTGTTATGAAGATTAAAATAGAATTTGTCATGGGAATGGGTGGTAATTTGTATAGGTTTCGAAGTGTTGAAAATTTGATAGGTGAATATCAAGAACTTGAAAAACAACAAATTTATTTCGCTGCTCTTGATCAATTAAATGACCCAATGGAAGGAACACGTCGTTACTTTTGGCAGGGAGATAAAATTGTTTGGGAAAACTTTTTGAAACATTATCTCTTATGTTTAGAACATGTGATTCTTTTATCTAGATTAACGCCTGACAATAAAATCATTACGAAAAAGGATATCCCAATATTTAAAAGTGAAAGGGATCTGCCTACGGATCTTTATAGAGAACGTATGGACTGTCAACACTAAACTAAACAACTTTTTTAAGGTGTTCAAGTTTATATTGAATTGGGCTCGTGTAGTTTAGCGTCCCATGGATTCTAATATGATTGTACCAATGGATATAATCCATTAA
>NZ_JBHHJV010000052.1:0-2069 GCF_042136355.1 Peribacillus sp. Hz7 | reverse complement strand
GTTTTCTTGATTTTGGCCTTCATGACCCCGATGAAGGACATTTCTCTGGCTCGTTTTCTCAAATTTGGCCTTCATGACCTCGATGAAGGACATTTTCCTGGCTCATTTTCTCGGTTTTGTCCTTCATGACTCTGATGAAAGACATTTTCCTGGCTCATTTTCTTGATTTTGGCCTTCATAACCCCGATGAAGGACATTTCCCTGGCTCATTTTCTTGATTTTGTCCCTCATAACCCCGATGAAGGACATTTCCCTGGCTCGTTTTCTCGATTTTGGCCTTCAACACACTTTAAGGACCGCAAAAAGGCAGTATCTGAGGAGAATAATGGTTCAACTAAATAGAAAGGCTGCCCTGAAAGGACAGCCTTTTTATATATTAATTAAGACTCCTCACTATCATCACCGCCGAAGAAATCAAAGGCTTCCTCAAACTCCTCTGCTTCTTCTTCAAACACCTCCTCAACAAACTCATCCATCACTTCGGCAACTAACATACCTCCTAACACGCCAACAGCTAATCCGCCAATCATGCCGGGTAAAGCGGAAGAAATACCGTGATGATGATTAGCCTCATAAGAAAAAGGCTGTGCATAAACATATGGCTGTTCAACTGCTTCAGCGATATATTGCCCTAATACTTTCTCAAGCTCTGCTTCATTTTCAAGAATTGTCCAATCTAAGCGAAATTCTCGTTTTGCTTCCACTTCTTTGTAGCCGTTTTTGCAATCTACTTCCATCCAAACAGAAATCCCTGATTGTTCAGCAGCAAAGCGCATTTCCACTTCACTTACTTGTCCTAAGAATGCCTGAGTAGGGAAAAAGGCAAATTCCTGACCATATTGATCAATTTTACCTGAATCCGCCTTCTCTCGAAAACCTAATCGGCCCATTGCATTAAAAATTGCTTGAAGTGCTCCTTGTGGTTGAACAATGAGATGATCGACATCTTTACGGTCGACTCCTCCCTCGATATCTAGGTGTGTATCAAAATGATAGGAAACCGTTCCTCGTGAAACCGGGATATTAGTAGGCAGTGCATAATGAAAAGGGATCACCTTTTGTTCTTTAGGCTGAATGCGGTCGCGGCTCATAAGCGGTATATACGCAATTTCCTTAGAAACGTTACCTTGCTTCAGTGAAACATTCATCATGAGGCGAACAGCCAATTGATTGATTTTCTGCTCTACCTCACCACCTTGAATAACGACTTCTCCTTGAATATTTTCCCCTGCTTGATACTGCTGATGATTGAACTGTAAATCTACGGTCGCAGCCCCTTTTCCTAAGCTGGCTAAAATCTTTTTGAACATAGTGTTTCTTCCCTTCAACGTTTTAATATGTAAGTAAAATAGCTTCCTAAGATTATCGAGATACTCTTAGATACTTTATAAATATACGATAAACATTTAAAATAGTTTCAAACAAAATGATATTTCATAGTTTAACAAAAAAACACTAGCCCTATTTGGACTAGTGTCATTTCTTTGTAAGCTGCTGTTGAATAATAAGAAAATACTATACGATAGTGGGCCTAAGTGGACTCGAACCACCGACCTCACGCTTATCAGGCGTGCGCTCTAACCAGCTGAGCTATAGGCCCATATTTGGAGCGGGTGAAGGGAATCGAACCCTCATCATCAGCTTGGAAGGCTGAGGTTTTACCACTAAACTACACCCGCGTATGGCGGTCCGGACGGGACTCGAACCCGCGACCTCCTGCGTGACAGGCAGGCATTCTAACCAGCTGAACTACCGGACCATATGATGTTAAATTTAAATATGGCGCGCCCGAAAGGAGTCGAACCCATAACCTTCTGATCCGTAGTCAGACGCTCTATCCAATTGAGCTACGGGCGCATATTAAGATGGTGAGTCATGCAGGATTCGAACCTGCGACCCTCTGATTAAAAGTCAGATGCTCTACCAACTGAGCTAATGACTCATGCAAATGGTGGAGGATGACGGGATCGAACCGCCGACCCTCTGCTTGTAAGGCAGATGCTCTCCCAGCTGAGCTAATCCTCCAAAATGGTGACCCCTACGGGATTCGAACCCGTGTTACCGCCGTG
>NZ_JBHHJV010000051.1:0-2126 GCF_042136355.1 Peribacillus sp. Hz7 | reverse complement strand
TTTAAATTCTTGTGTAAATGTTCTCCGCTCTCTTTTGGTCATGGTAGGTTCTCCTCGTTTATATTAACTGTAGTCTACTTGACCTTAAAATTTCTGTCCAACTAAGTGTAGCCTATCCACATTAATTAGGAAGAACGGTAAAGTCAAAAAGAATTTATTATACGCACTCATAAGTTTTGCAGCAATCTTTGTAGCGGTAATCATTGACATAGCTAATGACCCAGAAGTTCCTAGTAGTACAGAAGTAAGCAAAGAAACGGAGGAAAAGGAAAAACCCAAAGAAAAGGAAATTACGCTAACAATTGATGAAAAACCAGAAAAAGTATTACTTAAAACTGAAACTGCTACTATATTAGGATCAACCAAAAATGCAGAGACATTGAAGATTAATGATGAAGATGTAACTTTATCTGAAGACGGTAAATTTAAACATGATGTTAAATTAGAAAAAGGTGAAAACAATATTAAAATTGTAGCAACTAATTCTGATAAAGAGAAAGTAGAGGAAATTTCAATACTACGTGAAAATCCAACACTGACATTAGAAGTTAACGATTCAACTAGTAAAAGCTCTGAATTTGAATTAAAAGGGAAAACAGAAACAGATACTAAGGTTGTAGTTTACAAGGGTGATCAAGAAATAACAAATACAATTAGTAACGATGATGGTGAATTTTCTGTGAAGGTTAACACTGAAAAAGAAGGTAAGCATGAGTTTACGGTAAAAGTATCTAAAACAGACTATAACGATTCAGAAAAAAGTGTCAAAATCACAAGAGAACTAAGTGAGAAAGAAAAAGCAGCAGCTAAACGTGCAAGTGCTAAAACAATTGAGTTCAAAAGACTTGAGAAAAATCCAGATCGACACGCTGGAGAGTATGTGAAATATCAAGGTGAAATTGTGCAAATTTTAGAAGAAGGAAATTCAACTACACTTCGCTTATCTGTAACTAAAGAAAGTTACGGGTGGAGCATGAATGATATTATTATGGTACAGTATGATGACCTCACAGACTTCATTGAGGATGATGTGGTAACTGTTTATGGGACTGTTTTCGGAGGATATTCGTATAAATCGCAAGCTGGTTGGGATATAACAGTACCTTTAATAATGACTGATAGTGTGGAATAAAAGAACTTAATGGATGCTATCAACATGATTTCAAGCTTTATTACATCTGATTCGGAATATAAACTAGGAATTATAATTTTTGGATTTATGGGGAATCCCTCCAAAAAAATAGAGAAAAAGAAAATTAATATAAAAAAATAAAAATACAGACCGGAACATAGTAACACCTTAAAATGATAAACTCATCAAAAAACACACCACGAATTTAAAGATCAGGGTTATCCTGATCTTTTTCTTCTAGATTTTAATCAAAAAAGATTGATAATAATGTAGAATAATCTAAATGAGAAAAGGGGGTAGAAAATGTACGAAAAAGGGTTTAGAGATTTTTTATACTTAAATGAAATATTGCCATATAAAAACAATAAAAATTGGAAGAGCTTAAAAGTTGAACATAAAATCAAAACTCCAGAAGAACAGAAATCAGATAAAAAAAATTTAACTTTACAATTTGAAAATGTTGGTTTTAAGACGGGATTGTATTTATACGAAAATAATAAGGGCGAAGTGTTATACATTGGAAAAGGTATGAATAAAAATGAAGGTATTTTAGAAAGAATTAAAAGTTATTATCAGAAAGCATGTAATGGAGATTTTAAACCAAAAAATCAGAGACATATGGATCTAATCAAATTATTTAGGACTAACTTTGGGGAAATAAATATTTATGTGTTTCACATGGATGATGATAATGAAGCGATTCTTATTGAAGAAATTTTAACAAGAGAATTAAAACCTTTATACATTCAAAAATATCGTCAAAATACGTAGAAACGTAATGAATACACTAGAAGGAACAGGTATACATTATCTTAGGGTGGCAACCTTCAAACGTATGTAAATAAATAGACCGAACATATTATATATATAAAATAGAGTGTACCCTATAGAGTAGACATCAAAAAAAGTCTACCTATAGGGTACTTTTTGTATAATTAAGAAACACAACTAGAGATAACATGGAGACGGGGAAAATAATGAGTAAAAAGAGTTT
>NZ_JBHHJV010000050.1:0-2570 GCF_042136355.1 Peribacillus sp. Hz7 | reverse complement strand
TGTTTTTGTCAATATTGATTTGAGCCAGAGCGATCACTTCAAAAGCGAGCCACTTCATTCTGAGTTATTTCCATATTTAGGGGAGGATTAGGAGTTTAGGGTATCTGGCCCGAGGGGCCAGATACCCTAAACTCCTCGCGCGCTCGGTCTACTGGTCGCTCTCATCCCTTTGTTTCATACTTTGTCTAAAACGATAAGATTCTCCGTTAAGTAGAAGGATATGAGCCCTATGAGTAAGTCGATCTAGTAGGGCTGCGGTCATTTTTTCGTCTCCAAAGATTGACGTCCATTCCGTGAATTCTAGATTTGTAGTTATCATAACACTAGCCCGTTCATAGCGCCCGGCAAAGAATTGGAATAAGAGTTCAGATCCTACTTTTGTAAATGGCACATAGCCAAGTTCATCTACGATGATCAAATCAAATTTGAGCCACCTTTTCTCCAACATACCAAGTTTATGTTCTTCATTAGCCATTAAGAGTTCTTCCACTAGTTCAGCTGCAGTGATAAATTTGACCTTGTACCCATTCTTAATCATTTCAATGCCAAGACCAGTCGCTAGATGTGACTTTCCAGTCCCACTGTTGCCTAGGAAGATGATATTTTCCTTTTTCTCTACAAATTCTCCCTTTGATAACGTCAGAAATCGATTTCGATTCAAACTTGGCATCAAACTAAAATCATAGGTATCCAGAGTTTTTTGGACAGGAAAAGCAGCCTGCTTAAGCCTTCTTTGCCTCTGATTTTCTTCTCTAGATTCTGATTCTGCCTCTAATAAAGCCAAAAGATACTCTTCATAGCTTAGGTTGCGCTCTTCTGCCTCTCTTGCGAGAGAACGATATTGTGCAGCAATAGTCGGGATCCGCAGTTGTTTAGTAAGATGGTCTAATAAAAGTTCAGTCGTCATTTCCTAGTACCTCCTGTTAATTGCCCGTACTGTTCAATGTTAGACTTATTTACCTTGTAATCGAGAAGATTAACAGGCGTTTTATCTATAGGAAGTTCGCTGATCTTTATGTGTTGATTGGTAAGCTTTTGTATAATTTCATGAACCGTCTCATATCGAAAAACTTGCGTTTTTTCTGCTTCTAATAAAGCATCTGTTAAACTTTCCATTCCAATATCGCGGTGGAGAAGGAGAAGTCTAATGAATTTCCGATCACCTACAGCTCCTTCCTGCTCACGCATTTTCGAATGAAAGCGCCGGAACACATCCGGGATTTCCGGAGATTGAAAAGCATGAGCATCCCGTATGGCTCGTGGTTTCTTGAGTAGGATTTCTAGATAGTGATCAAGAACTGTAATCATTTGATTGCGTTCATAGGAACGCTGGTGTTCAGCGATCACTTGGTTTTGAGCCACTACGATCACTCGATCGACAAAAATTTTTGCCCAGACAGCTTGACCCGCAAAGCTGCAAGGCACAGAATACCGATTTGTTTCCACCGAAATAAGGGAGGTTTTATTGACCTTGCACGATATAAGCTTACAGGCTTCAAACCGGTTAGCAGGTAGGGGATGAAGGTATTCCCTTTCTTTCTCCCATAATTCTAAGACAGTCTCTGATTTATTAGGGACGTAAGTCCTTTCAGCCTCTTTTAAACACCACTCCAAGAGGTACTCGTTTAATTCATCCATGGATTGAACCTCAGGGTACGGCACCAAAGCATTTCTTCTAACATATCCGACGGTGCCTTCGACACGTCCCTTTTCATTACCTCTTGCAGGATTACAGAATTCAGCTTTAAACACATAATGAGCTTGAAGCCCAATGAAGGCCTCCTGCTCGAGCCGATCTCTCCCTTGCAAAATTTTTTGTACAGCCGTTTTCAAATTATCCAGTAATCCTTCTGTTGGAACACCTCCTAAAAACTCAAAAGCATGGACAAAGCCATCTAGGAACGCTTCCTGCTTTTCATGAAGATATGCCCTTACAAATCGCATACGGCTTGCGGAAAGCTGGATATAAAAGAGGAAAATGCGATGTGTTCGCCCCTGTAGAATAATATCCGCCTCTCCCCAGTCAAATTGAAACTGGTGACCAAGTTGAAAGTCCAGAGGGATAAAGACTTCTTGAATTTGTTTTCTGCGTTTAGCAACGATTTTACGTATGTTGGAGGCAGAACCTTTAAAATCATATTCATCTACTAATCTTTTATAAATTTTGATAGCAGTATGTTTTTGTTTATTCCAGCTTTTTTGGTCATCTTCTAGCCATTGATCAATGATAGGAATGACCCGTTTTGTTTCTGGAGAGTAATCCTTTGTTCCGTATACGTTTTTTCGTAAGACTGTTGTTGGCACTGTATCTTCTTTAAGATATTTACTGACGGTGTTTCGAGAAATACCAAGTTTTGTCGCAATTTGCCTTTGCGATAAACCTTCTACCTCTTTTAAGAATTTGATATTATGAAATTGAGCCATTTTGATCATCCTTTTCGTCCTCTCAAATGTAGTAAGTTTGGTCACTTTCTATCATAAGAGAGGTTTATAGAATTGGAAATTAGGTGGCTCATTTTTTATGTGATCAAATCGTGTAAAAGTGGCTCAAATCTAACTTATCAAACACA